>JAGOBN010000080.1 GCA_017999235.1 Anaerolineales bacterium
GCCGCGGACGATGAGCGTGTCACCCGGCTGGGGCGCTTCCTGCGCCGCGCCAGCCTGGATGAACTGCCGCAGTTCTTCAATGTGCTGAAAGGCGAGATGAGCCTGGTGGGACCGCGCCCGGAACAGCAGTTCATCGTGGACGCCTACGCGCCCTGGCAGCGCCAGCGGTTGGCGGTGCCGCCCGGCATCACCGGCTGGTGGCAGGTGAACGGGCGCGGCGAGCTGCCCATGCACTTGAACACCCACCTGGATCTGTACTACATTCGCAACTACTCGCTGTGGCTGGATCTGGTGATCCTGTGGAAAACCGTGGGCGCGGTGATCCGCCGGCGGGGGGCGTTTTGAGGGGCCAGCCCGCCGGCGCTGACCCGCCGGGGCGGCGTACGGGCGGCCTGCATGTGGTGCAGATTGGCTCTGATGACAGCGTTTTTGAGCCGGCGGCGCCTTCGGACACCCGGCGCCGGCAGAGGCTGTATGGCCAGCTCCTGGCCGAGCGCCGGCCGGGCAGCCAGTTAACGTATCTGGTATTGACCAAGCGCACCGGGGCGGCCGCTTTTCAAGACGGGAATGTCACCTTTCAACCCGTGCCGGGCGTAGGCCCCCAGCGGTGGCGGCAGCTGTGGGCGGCCTTGCTGGAATTGCGCCGGCGCCAGCCGCCGGCGGTGGTGGCCACCCAGACCATCTTCACTGACGCCTGGCTGGCGTTGCTGGCGGGTTGGCCGGGCAGTTTTCCCGTTGTCGGGCAGATCCATTTTGATCTGTATGCCCCCGCCGCGCTCGCCGAGAATCTGGGGCCAGGCCGCGGCGCGCGCTGGCGTCTGGCCCTGGCTTTACGGCTGCTGGGCCGGCTGGCGGCGGTGCGCGTGGTTGGGCGGCGCCTGGAAGCCCGCTTGCGGGCGGAGGGCCGCTCCCGCCAGATTCATGTGCTCCCGGTGCCGGTCACCCTGACCATGCCGGTGACGACCGCCGCGGCCCCCCGCCGGCCCTGCGTCCTGTTTGTCGGCCGGCTGGTCCCAGCCAAGAATCTGGCGGCCTGGCTGCGGGTGGCGGCCCGCGTGCGGGCCGCAGCGCCCGAGGTCGAGTTCGAATGGGCCGGCGACGGCCCACTGCGGGATACCTTAGGGGCTGAGGCCGAGCGCTTGGGTCTCCGGACCGGGTTTCGCCTGCGCGGCGCGGTGCCCCATGACGCTTTGCCGGCCCTCTACCAAAACGCGGCCGTCTTCCTGTTGACCTCGCATTACGAGGGTTTCGGGCGGGTGGCGGTGGAAGCCGGGCTGGCGGAAGTGCCGGTGGTGGCGCCGCAGCTCACGGGCGTGGAGGACATCGTCGTATCCGGCGAGACCGGTTTTCTGCACGCGCTCGGCGACGAGGCCGGCCTAGCCGCTTCGGTGGTCTGGTTGTTGCAGCATCCCGCGCAGCGCGCTCAGATGGGCCGGGCCGCACGGGAGCGTGTCCGCCAATTGTATGACCCCCAGCGCCTGGCCGACGCCTGGGTGAGCCTCCTGATTAGCGCGGCCGAAGGGACGTTGACGTGAACCGCCTGTACTGGCTGGGCAACGCTGCGAAAACCAAGATCATCGCGGAGCTGCTGCGGCGGGCTGAAGGCCGGGAAGTCTTGATCTTCGATTACGGCTGTGGTCAGGGAGGCGATTGGGCCCGCATTTTGACCGACTACCCGCATTTGCGCCTGGTCGGCTATGATCCTTCGGCCGCGAGCATCGCCGTGGCCCGCGCCCGCCTGCAAGGCTGTCGGGCCGAATTCTTCAGCGGCGCCGCCCTGCCAGAGTTCCAGTTCAAGGCCGATTTCGTGGTCAGTTTCAGCGTGCTCGAACACGTCTATGACCGGCCGGCCTATATCCACACGCTCAAGGCGCGTCTGGCGGACCGGGGCCTGGCCTACCTCAATTATGATGACGGGCATTTCCGGCAGGCCCTGGATCTGGGCCTGCCGCGGGCCTGGCCGGGCCAGGTGCGGGAGTGGCTGGACAATCAGCGGGTGCGCGGGTGGGCGCGGCTGGGCCGGCCGGCGCATTATCAGGCGCGCGTCGAGCGGGGCGCCGCCGACCGTCTGGTGCGGGAAGCCGGGCTGCAGGTGCGCGAGGTGTTCTATAGCAACCTGGCCGCCCTCAAACTGCTCTTCACGACGGTGCCCCCGGATCGGCGTGAGGCGTATGCGCGGGTGTGGCTGGATTTTGAAGATGCGCTGAACGCGCGTTTCCTGGCCGAAGGAGCGCCGGTCTGGGGCGACCCCGCCAATCTCTGGAGGTTTATGCCTTCGCGAACTCTGGTCCTAGCCCATCCCGAAGCGCCCGGGCTTTGAGCCGGGAGTGACCATGCTTCTGCCCGCTCGCCGACCGACCCTCGCCCGCTGGCGGGCGCTGTCTGGGACAACCTTCAGCTTGTTGCGCAGCTTGGAGTATGAGCGCCTGGCGGGCTTGCGGTTGACAGGCCGGGTGTTGGATGTGGGCGGCGGTCTGCGCAACGATTACACGCATCTCTTCGAGTTGGCGGGCACGCTGGACTCGGTCAATATCGACCCCACGCGGCGCCCGAGCTGTTTGGCTGATTTGAACCGGGCCTGGCCGTTGGCCGCGAGCTGTTATGACGGCGTGATTTCGCTTAACACCCTGGAACACCTGGTCAATGACCGCCTGGCTCTGGCTGAAATGGCCCGGATCCTGAAACCGGGCGGGGTTGCTTATCTGGTGGTGCCGTTTATTTATCGGGTGCATGGCTCGCCGTATGACTATCACCGCCACACCGCCGCCGCCTGGATCGAAATGCTCGTCGCGGCCGGCTTTGCGCGGAGCCAGATCCAGGTGGAGCCCTTGGCGTTTGGCCGCCTTGCCAGCGGGTTTGCGCTTGTTGAGTTCCTGTGGCCGCCGCCGGCGCGCTGGCTGATGAAGAAGGCGGTGATGTTGGCCATGGTGGCGCGCGAAGCGCTGCGGCGCGGGCCAGTGGCGGAAGAAATGGATGTGCCGCTGGGCTATTTCATCACGGCCGTTAAAGAGTCGCGCCCGGGTTGACGGCGCTGGCCCAGTTCGGCGATTGACGAGAGCCGGGCGTGTCATCCCGCGGACCCGGACGGGAGAAGAACTTGGGATTTGAGCGGGTTTCAAAATACGAGGTGGTGGCCCGGCGAACGGTGGACGCCAGCGGGGTGCTGGTGGACGTCGGCGCGCGTGACCGCGTGCTGAATACGTATTTGCGTTCGCGGCACTTGCGCTATCTGTCGGCTGATCTCGGTCAGGGGCATGATTTCTGCTGGGATCTGGAAGGCGTCCTGGCCGTGCCGGACAGTGCTTTTGATGTAGTAGTCGCGTTGGATGTGCTCGAGCATGTGGAGCACATTCACCTCGCGCTGCGGGAATTGATCCGCATCGCCCGAACGCGGGTATTTATCTCGCTCCCTAATCTGGCGGCATTGGCGTTTCGCCTGCACTTCCTGCGGCACGGCCAGATTTCAATGAAACATGCGCTGCTTCCAGAGCATCAAGGTGATCGGCATCGCTGGCTGACCTCGTATACGCAAATTCAAGGTTTTGTGCGCCACCTCGCCGCCGAGAGCCACTGTCAGCTCACGCAATATGATCTGTTGGCGGGTTATGGCCGGACGCACAGCTTCCTGGCGCGTCTGCCCTTGCCGGCCGCGTTGCGGACCTATACCGTGCTGTTTGAACTAACCAAGGCTGTGATGCCGGAGGGGCGGCCGTGAGGGGGCCTAAGCGGGCGTGGTCCAGGCGGTCAACGGCGCGGACCGGCCAGGCGGCGCGGTGACGGAACTGAAGCGGCGGCCTCGGCATGGGCTGTGGGCGGCCATGCGCCGTCTGCAGCCCGTATCGGCCAGCTGGGTTGAGACGTTGCTGTTTCTGGCGGCCCAGCATTGGCCGGCAGCCCGCGGCTGGCCTTTCCGTTTCCGCCGGGCCGGCCGGCCGTTCTGGGTCCGTCCCGCCGATGCTGCTGCGCTGGAAGACGTGCTGCTGAACCACGAATACGATTTTGTGGTGGAAGTGGTGCGGCGCCCGGGGCCGGCGCCTGTGATCATCGATGCGGGCGCCAACATCGGCTTATTCTCCCGGATGATTCTGGATGCCCGGCCGGACGCGCACGTTCATTCACTGGAGCCGGGCGCGCCGGCCTACCGAGTTCTCCAGAGAAATTGGGCGGCGCGGCGCCCCGCCGCTTGGCAGCTCCACCCGCTGGCCTTGTGGCAGACGGCCGGCCCGATCCAGTTTTCCAACCGGGCCGCCAGCACCTCCAGCCGGGTGGCGGCGCTGGGGTCGCAGGAGGGCTTGGCGACCGTGCCGGCGGTGACTTTGCCCGGTTTTTGGGAACAGCATGTGCGCGGGCCGGTCACCTTGCTGAAGCTGGATATTGAAGGCGCGGAGGAAGTTGTGTTGAGCCAGGGTGAAGGCGTGTTGGCTCAGATCGAACACCTGGTGGTGGAGATCCATCCGCCAGCCGCGGACACGGAGCGTATGGAGGCTCTTCTGCGGCGGCACTTTGTCCATTTGGAGCGCCTCGGCGGCCGCGCCTCCAGCAAACCCCTGATCTGGGCCCGCCGGACGGAACGGGCGGCGGCGGAATGAATATCCTGGTCGTCAATTACGAGATGGACGACGATTCCGTCGCCCTGGCCTGGCAAATCCGGGTCGTGCGGGCCCTGGCCGGCCGCTGCGACCGGGTGGTGGTGCTGACTTTGCGCCGGGGCGCCGGCGCGGTGCCGGCCAACGTGACGGTCGAAACGCTGGCCGGCCCCGCCGGCCTTCCCTGGCTCGGCAAGCGGCTGGCGCGTCTGCGGCAGGCCGGGCGGCTCTGCCGCCAGTATGCCGTGGACGCCGTCTTCATTCATATGGCGCATCAACTGGCCTATGAGCTCTACCCCGTGTTCGCGGCGCGGCGTCTGCCCGTGCTGTTGTGGTATGCCCATGGGACGCTGAGCTGGCATGTGCGGTTAGCCCACGCATGTGTTGATCGCGTGGTGACGTCGACGCCGGAAGGGTTCCGCATCGCGTCGCCTAAGCGCCACATCATCGGCCAAGGCGTGGATACCGACCTGTTCACCCTGCGTCCTCGGGCGCCGGCCGCGCGGGAGATACTGGTCGTCAGCCGGATTTCACGCCGGAAGCGCCTGGCCCTGCTGCTGGAAGTGAGCGAACACCTGCGGGCGGATGGTCTGCGCCTGGTCATCGTGGGCGCGCCGTTGACGGAAGCTGACCGCCGCTATCAGGCTGAACTGCAGGCCGTCATCGCCCAGCGGGCTTTGCCCGTAACCCTGGCAGGGTTTGTGCCGCTGGCGGCCATTCCGCCGCTGTATGAGAATGCCGTCGCCCACCTCAGCCTCAGCCAGACCAACAGCCTGGATAAGAGCCTGCTGGAAGCCCTGGCCTGCGGCTGCCCAGCGCTGACCAGCAACCCGGCCTTTCAGAGCTTGCTGGCGCCTTTTCCGGGCCTATTCATCACCGATAAGCAGCCCGCGGCGATTGCCGCGCAGGTGCGCGCGGTCCTCGCCCGCCCCGCCGATTTTGCGCCGCCCGCGCTCCGGGCTCTGATCGTCGGACACCATGACCTAGGCTCGTATACCGAGTGTTTGTTGGAGCATTTGCATGCGCTCCGCGCTCGCTAAACTCATCCAGCCCGCGCAGTATCTGGCTTTCGTCAACGTCCTGCTGGGCGGGTTAGGGCTCATTCAGAGTCTGTGGGTGGCGCGGGGCCTGTCACTGGCGGCGCTGGGAGTAGTGGCGGTCATCACCGGCGTCAACAATACGCTGCTCAACTTCATCGATGTCCGGTTGGCCGACCTGGCCGCCCGGCTGTACTATCGGCCGGTAACGCCCGACCCTCGGGTGTATCAAGCCAGTGTCCTGGTGTTGTGTCTGATCGGCAACGCGGGTCTGTCGGTGGTCCTGGGTTTGGCGAGCATCGCGGTCAGCGCCTGGGTGGTGCCGGCCATTACCAGCGCGCCAGTCGCGCTGGGGTGGTTCGCGGCCCAGGCCGCGGCGACGGGGCTGGGCAATCTCACGAACACCCTCAATTACCTGCAGCGCTTCAGCGGGCGCTTCGTGCTGTTTGGCACGTGGCGGCTGGGGATCCGCCTGGCCGCCGTGTTGGTCTTTGGCGGAGTGTTCGCGTCTGAGTATTCCCTGGATCGTTATTACCTGGGGCTGGTGCTCGGCAACGGCGTGGCTTTCCTGCTGACGGGGCTGGTGACGGCCGTGGTCTGGCTCCGGGCGGAAGCTCTGCCGCTCGGCCGGCGGGCGGTCTTCACGCGCGCCTGGCCGGCTTACCGCCAATCCGGGCGCTTCCTGTTCTACGGAAACATGCTGGGCTATGCCAAACTCCTGCACCGGGCCGCGGATGTGCTGGTGGTGGGCTGGCTGACCGATGATACGGTGACCGGCTTGTATAAGTTCGCGCGCTCGTTGAGCGACAGCTTGTATCTGATCTTTGACGCCGTCAATCAGGTCTATCAGCCGCGCTGTCTGGAGTTGTTGGCCAGCGGCGCGGAAGGCGCGTATCGGGCGCTGGCGCGGCGCAGTGTGCTGTGGGTGACGGCGGCGCTGGCCGGAGTTTTGTTGGGGGAGCTGCTCCTGCTGCGGCCGGCCTTGAGCTGGCTGTTTGCCGACAAATTCGCGGGCAGTGAAGGCGCAATCATCATCCTGACCTTCCCGGTCTGGTTCGTGCTGGGCGTCCATCTCTGGCTGTGGCCGCTCTTCGTCCATTCCGGTCGGCTGGGGCAATTTACGGTCATTAGTTTGATCGCCGGCGCCAGCCAGCATCTGATCTATGGCTTGGTCTTGGTTGTGACTGGGCCAGCGGTCAGTGTGGCCGGGCTGGCGCTGGGTTATCTGGCGCACTACCTGGTCCTGTACCCGGCGGCCGTCCTCCTGGCGCGTGCGCGCCATGGGGCGTATCTGCCAAGGTTCGGGCCGCGATGACGCGCCTGCTGCTGGTCAGCGATATCTTCCCGCCCGATATCGGCGGGCCGGCGACCTTTATCCCGGCTCTGGGGTCGGCGTTGGTCCACTTGGGCCACGCCATCACCGTCGTCTGCCGCACTCCGCGCGCGTCGCCGGCGGACGATGCCGGCTGGCCGTTTCCGGTGCGCCGCCGGCCGGGGACTGGAATGGCCGCCGGTCTGCGTCTGATGGCCACCCTGGCCCAGGAGGCCGCCCGCCACTCCGTTATCTTCACGAACGGCTTGGAGCGGCAGGTGGAGCTGGTGTGCCGGGCGCTGGGCCGGCCCTATGTGCTCAAGGTCGTTGGCGACCTGGCCTGGGAGCGCATGCGTCTCAATGGCCTGACGCGCCAATCCATTGACGAGTTTCAACTGGCGCCGCCGGCCAGTCTGCCGGGCCGCGCCTGGGTCCAGCGGCGGCTGTCGTTTGCCCGGCATGCCCGGCGCGTGATCGTCCCCAGTCGCTACCTGCGCCAACTGGTGATCGGCTGGGGGGTAGCCCCGGAGCGGGTGGTGGTGATTCGCAACGGCGTCGAAGCGCCGGCCGCGCCGGGCCTCACCCCGCGGCGCCGGACCGAGGCCCGCCTGGACGCGCTCTATGTCGGGCGCCTCGTCAACTGGAAGGGCTTGGAGACCACCCTGCGGGCTGTGGCTGGCACGGCGGCGGTGCATCTGACGATTGTGGGCCAGGGGCCGGAGGCCGCCGGCCTGCAGGCGCTGGCCGCAACGTTGGGGCTCGCGGAGCGCGTCGTCTTTCGCGGCGGCTTGTCGCGCGCCGCCACCCAGGCGGCGCTGCGCGCGGCCGATGTCTTGGTGCTCTGCTCCGAATATGAGGGCCTCTCGCACACGCTGTTAGAGGCCGGCGCGGCTGGCCTGCCCTGTCTGACGTCGGAACGCGGCGGCAACCCGGAGGTCATTGAGTCCGGGCGGAACGGCCTGATTGTGCCGTATGGCGATGTAGACGCCCTGCGGGCGGGGCTGCAGCGACTGCAGGCCGATGAGCCCGAACGCCTGCGCCTGGCGGAGGGCGCGCTGGCGGCCAGCCGCGCCTTTGATTTCGCCCAGACCGTGGCCCAGACGGCGGCGCTGTTGACGGAGCCGGCATGACGACGGCCCTGCACTTCATCCATCTCTGGGAGACGCCGCGCCAGTATCCGTTCAGCGGGGCGGAGAATCACCTGCTGACTTTGCTGCCCGCGCTGCGCGCCGCGGGGGTGGCGGTGGAGCTGGGCGCCCTGATCGTGCGCGAGGGGCCGGTGGTCACTCGGCGTCTGGCGCGCTTGGAAGCGGACGGTTTCCCGGTGCATCGTTTTCCTTTGCGGCCCGTCATTGATCCGCGCTGTCTGGGCCGGCTGCGCGGCTTTTTAGCCGGCCAACGCGCGAGCATCATCCACACCCATCTGGATTACGCTGACGCCAACGTTAAGCTGGCCGCGCGCTGGGCTGGCTGCCGGCGGGTGGTGACCAGCGTCCACAACGCCGAGCCGGGCCACCGGCGCCCGCAGTGGTTTTATCTGCTGCGGCTGTTGGAAGCATTGACGCCGCGCTACATCGCGATCTCGGAGGCGGTGCGCCGGCATCTGGTCGAAGTGGAGCGCGTGCCGCCGGCCAAGGTGCAGGTCATTCCCTACGGCCTGCCGCCGGCGCCGGCCGGGCCGGAACGGGCCAGCCTCCGGCAGGCGCTGGGTTTAGACGACCGTCAGCCGGTGGTCGGTTTTGTGGGGCGGCTGACGCCGCAAAAAAACGTGGCTTGGCTGTTGCGCGCCCTGGCGCGCCTGCCGCAGGTCACGGGGCTTATCCTGGGGGATGGCGAGGACCGGCCGGCCCTCGAGCAGGCCGCTGGCGCTCTGCCCAATGTGCGCTTTCTGGGACACCGGGAGCAGGCCGCCGACTGGATGCGCGCCTTCGACGTGCTCTGCCTGCCCTCCCGCTGGGAAGGGTTGGGGCTGGTGCTGGTCGAGGCCATGCTGCGGCGCGTGCCGGTGGTGGCGGCGCGGGTGGGACCAATCCCGGAAGTCCTGGGGGACGGCCGGTTTGGCTGGCTCTGCGAGAGCGATGATGTGGACGGTCTGGCGGCCGCGCTGCGGGCGGCTCTGGCGGCGCCGGCCGCGCTGGTGGAGGCCGCCTATCAGCATGCCCGGACCACGTATGCGCTGGAGCAGATGGTGGCGCGCACGCTGGCCGTATACGCCGAGCTGGCCGCCTGATGCCCATGCGGATCCTCCAGGTGAACACGCTGGATCGCGAGGGCGGAGCCGAGGCGATCGCCTGGAGCCTGTTCTCAGCCTATCGGGCGGCCGGCCTGAAGTCTTGGCTGGCGGTGGGCGTTAAGCGCAGCGCCGACCCGGATGTCTTTCTCATCTCGCATGCTCAGCGTGAGCAGGGACGCTGGGCGCGTTTCTGGTGGCGCGTGCAAACCTGGGCGACGCGCGGGCATGGGCGTTGGGGGCCGTGGGGCGAGAAGGCGCGCCGGGTGGCGGCCGCTGTGGCAGTGCCTCAAACCTGGTGGGATATGTGGCGAGGGTACGAAAGTTCGTACTATCCGGGGACCTTTCGAGTCCTGACGCTTCCGCCGGAACGGCCGGAAATCCTGCACGGCCACAGTCTGCAGCGCGGCTACTTCGACTTGGCCGCCCTGCCGATCCTGAGCCGGCAGGTGCCGGTCGTCCTGACCCTGCACGATGCCTGGCTGTTGAGCGGGCATTGTACGCACAGTTTTGAATGCGAACGGTGGCGGACGGGCTGCGGGCATTGCCCGGATCTGACGATCCCGCCCGCGCTGCTGCGCGATGGCACCGCCCGCAACTGGCAGCGCAAGGCCGATATTTTTGCTCAGAGCTGGCTGGCGGTGGTGACGCCCAGCCAATGGCTGATGGACAAGGTCCGCGGGTCGGCGCTGCGGCCCCGCTTGAGCCGCGTCATCCCCAATGGCGTGGATTTGGGGGTCTTTCATCCTGCCGACCCGCGTCTGGCCCGGCAAGCGCTGGGCGTGCCGGCCGCCGCGCGCGTCGTGCTTTTTGTGGCCAATCGGGCTCGGCGTAATCCGTGGAAGGACAGCGCCTTGCTGGAGGCGGCGCTGCAGCAGCTCGGGGCGGGGGCGCCCGAGCTGGAGGTGCTGGTCCTGGGGGTGGGCGATACGGGGCCGCAGGTTCGCTGGGGCGCGGTGACGTTGCGCTGGGCCGGCTACT
>JAGOBN010000002.1 GCA_017999235.1 Anaerolineales bacterium
CTCAAGCTCTCCAACTTGATCCTGCTGGTGGACAACAACCGCATCAGCAGCATCACGCGCACCGAACAGGTGCTGGACCTGCAGCCGCTGGCCCGCCGGTTTGCCGGGTTCGGCCACCCGGTGCGGGAGGTCGATGGGCACGACCTGGGCGCCCTCCAGGCCGCCCTGGCCGAACTCCAGCAGGGGGCCGAGGGGGGCGTGGTGATCGGCAATACCGTCAAGGGACGCGGGGTTCCGTTTGCCGAGTGGGAGCCGATCTGGCACTATCGTTCGCTGAATCAGGCCTTGTACGAGCAGGCCCTGGCCCAGCTGGATCAGGAGCCGGCCTAATGCGCAGCCAGATCTTGGACACCCTCTTCCAGCGGATGGCGGCCAACCCTGATATCTTTTTCCTGACCGCCGACATGGGCATCAACTTGGTGGAGAAATTCCAGCAGGCTTACCCGGAACGTTACCTCAACGTCGGCATCGCGGAACAGAACTTGATCGGCGTCAGCGCCGGCCTGGCCAACCTGGGCTACCGCCCGTTTGCCTATACGATCTCGAACTTCGCCGTCCACCGCTGTTTCGAACAGATTCGCAATGATGTCAGCCTGCATCAATATCCCATTACGATCCTAGGCACTTCGGCCGGCTATGACAACGCCCCGCTGGGACCGACGCACCACATGCTGGATGATTGGGGGGCGCTGAAGGCCATCCCCGGCATCGCCATTTACTGCCCGGCCAGCATCCCGTATGCGGCGGCGCTGGTCGATCGTCTGCTGACGGCCGATCACCCCGCGTATGTACGCATCCCCAAAGGCGGATTTGCCGCGCCGAACTCCACCGCCGAGGCGGTCCTGCAGCCCGGCACCGAACGCGAGATCCTGCTGATCACCTACGGCGCTTTGGCTCAAAACTGCCTGGCGGTCCAGCAGGCCGACCCGCGCGTGGCGGTGCTGATCTGCAACTGCCTGCGCCCGTTGGATGAAGAGAATCTGGCCGCGGCGCTCAGCGCCCACCGCCGGGTGATTGTGGTCGAGGATCATTTTGCGGCCAGCGGCTTGTACGGTTCCTTGTGTGAGCTCATCGTTCGGCGGCGGTTGGCGGTGGCGCTGGACAGCCTGGCTCCCCGGCCGGGCTATCCGCTTGAAATCGGCGGGTCGGCCGAGTTTTTCTATCGCCAATATGGGCTGGACGTGGCCGGCCTCCGCCGCACGCTCGCCTAGCCCGCCGCTGGAACAGGACCCGGACCGTATGGACATCCGCGACACGCGCAAATGCAATCGGCTGAACCTGGGCGCGCTGGCCCGCTATCTCGAGGTGCCGGCCGACACCCTGAACGGGTATTACGACGAACTGCTGCAAGACCGAGCGTTTTTGGCGGCCCTCAACCAGCGCATCGCGGCGGTCCGCCGCACGCACGGCTTCACCAAAGCCATTTTCCAGCGTCCGCGGCTGCCATCTTTGGACTGGTTTGCCTTTGCCCGGGTGTTGTTGTACGTCCTGGTGCGGCACTACCGCCCGCGCTGGGTTCTAGAAACGGGCGTGTACTACGGCGGCAACACCGCTTTTCTGCTCCAGGCCCTGGCCCGCAACGACTTCGGACAGCTGGTGTCGATCGATTGGCCCGACACCCAAATCCGTCAGCAAACGACGCACCCGCGACACCCTTTTGTGGCCGACAGCGAGTTATACACCGACGCGCTGGCGCCGGGTTTCCTGGTCCCCGAACCCTTGCGCGCCCGGTGGAGACTGCTGTTGGGCGACAGTCTGACCATCCTCCCAACGCTGACCGAGACCTTTGATCTCTATATCCACGACAGCGATCACTCCCTGGCGTTCGTGCGCAGCGAACTCGCCGCGGTCTGGCCCAAGCTGTCACCGCCGGCGCTGCTGGTGGTGGACGACATTGATTGGTCCAATGCCTTCTTTGAATTCTGTGTACACCGGCGCCTGCATCCCCTGCTCCTAACCGACAACGGCAAGGATGATCTGCGCGTCCGGACCGGCCTGATCGCCCGCCAGCATCCCCGCCATCACGTGGCGGAAATCACCGGCTACGACCCGGACCGGGAGCCGGCCGGCCGCCCCGGCTGAAGCCGCCGCCCAGAAAGCGCACTGCTATGCTCACTCTCGTCATCGTTACGCGCAACCGCCCCGCCTACGTGGCCCGCGCGCTGAGTTATTACCGCCAACAGCGGTTCACCCACCCGATCTTGGTGGCCGATTCGAGCGACCCGCTCCCCCAGGCGCAGCTGGCCGCCGTGGTTAGAGCGTTGTCCCCCAGCCTGCACCTGGAGCACCGTCTCTATCCGCCCGACAGCCGCATGGAAGCCAAGCTCGTGGACGCCCTGCAGCATGTGCGTACGCGGTATGTGGTCATCAGCGGCGACGATGACTTTCTGGTTCCCGGCGCCGTGGATGAAGCCGTTCACTTCCTCCATCAGCACCCAGACTACGCGGTCGTCCACGGTCACGCCTTGGCCTTCACCCTCAGCACTCCCAACGCCTATGGGTCTATCGCGTGGATCGGGTTATTCCCCCAGAATTCTGTGGAACTGGCGGATAGCGCCGCGCGGTTCCAGCGGCATCTGGCCAACTACTGTGCCACCTTCGATTCAGTTGAACGCACCGCCGCGGCGCTGGAACATTGGAAACTGGAACTGGAACTCACCGACGCCAATTTTGGCGAACTCTTGCCGTCGTGCCTGTCGCTGATTCAAGGCAAATCCAAGAAACTCGAGCGCCTGTTCCTGATCAAACAGGGCGGCATGCCCAAGGATTTCCATGTTCCCGACAGCCTGGATTGGCTGGCCGCCCCGGAGTGGCCGGAACAATACCGGAAATTCCAAGATCGGCTGGCTCACGCGCTGCGGGAAAAGACCGGCTTGGGGCTGGACGAGGCGCGTCACAAAGTGAAACAAGCCTTTTGGGCGTATATGGGACACCGCCGGTTAATGCAGGAAATCAGCTGGGATCTGATCGACAATCTCAACCCGCCGCAATGGACCCCCAGCCATTGGCGCGAGAATGACCCGGCCTTCTCGCTGCCGGCGTTGTTGTCTCCGAACCACCCGTACCATGCGGATTTTGTGCCGGCGTTCCAGGTAATGACCAGCGTTGACCCCGCTCACCCCGCTGTCCAGCCCGCCCCAGCCGCCGCGCCTTCCCGCCGCGCCGTTGCAACCCTGGAATTATTGCTGTCCAGCCCGAATCTGCCGGCGGCGTTGCAGGAACACACCGCCCGGCTCGATGCCGATGTGCTGGCCCTGGTGCGCCTGAACGCGGAGACAGCCCGCGCCGATGGCCAGGTGGTGCTCGGCGGTCTGCTGGACGATTTGGCCGACCATATCCGGAGCCTGATCGACCAGCGCCAACCGAGGGCGGCCCCGCCGGCCGCCGCGCCGCTCTCCGCCGCCCAGACTTTGCAGCAGCTCCTTGACGCCGACGATTTGCCGGCCGCCCTCGAACAGCTCCAGCCCCATTTCACGGACGAGCTGCTGGCGTTGATTAAAGCCAATGCCCAGGCGGCCCGCCAGGATGGCGACACCGATTTGGCCGAGGGCCTGGCGGCGCTGGCCGAATATGTCGCGGTAGGCCGCCGTTAACGGCGGCTCACCGCGCCCCCTGCTGGACCCTCCCCTGCATTTATAGGCCGTTTACACTGGATTAAGTTCCCCTTTACTGACCCTGCCCCGGCCGCACCGTACAGTGAGCGTGGGCTCCCAAGTGTTCCGTTAAGCGCGGCTGGCCCCCGGAGTTGAGACGGCGCCGCTGAACGGGGAGTTTCCCCCGTCGGATTTCCCGGCCGGCTCACACATCCACCCAGCTTGCCCAGTCTCTACTGCGATGTCCGACTATCTTTCGCCCTCCCAGCCGCCCCGCCGCCTGCTAGCCATTTACGATCTGCACTGCCAGCCATATAGCATTGGGGATCTGACCGCCTTTCAAGCCGGCAGTCTCGTCGCGGCGGAAATGAGCGGCTGTCAGCACATTGATTTGTGTTTTCTTCTCGATCGCGATCCGCTGGATGAAAACTTCCGTGCCTACATTCGGCCGGACAACCGCCTCCACCATCTCTTGCGCATCCTGCCAGTCGCGCAGAGCAACCCCCAACTCGGCTCGCTCTACTTCTTTGACGATCGCGATCAATTTTTGGCCTGGGTTCAAACCAACGCCCAGCGCTACGTGTGCTGGCCGGCGCTGGAGGCGCTGGAGCAGCCCCGCTACTTGTATTATGAAATCATCCAGGGCGCCCAGGCCTACTTCCAACGTCACGGGCACCCCCCCCAGTTATCCATGCCGGCTTCCCTGCTGGAGTGGGCCGCGCAATTCCTCAAACAACACGCCGGACCACGCCGGGCGGTCACCGTGAATTTGCGCCGGAACACGCGTTTCCATCAATACCGGAATGCGCAGCCGGAGGCCTGGCTGGCGTTTTTCCAGCAGTGCGCTCGCCAGTACCCGGTCACGTTTCTGCTGCTCGGCGAGGCTCACGAAATCGACGAGCGGTTTCGCGACCTTCCCAATGTGGTGGTGACTAAAGATCACGCCACCACGGTGGATCAGGACTTCGCCCTGATCCAGCTGGCTCACTTTCATATGGGGAGCGCTTCCGGCCCCATCGCCTTTGCTTTTTTCCGCCCCACCCCGTACCTGATTGTCAATGCCCAAGACGTTCTGCCCCACCTGGCCCTGTATCAGGGCGCGCTCACCACTGACGAGGAGTGGGGGCTGAAATTCGCGTTTGCCTTTGCCCAACAGCGCTTATCCACGGAGCCCGAGACGGCCCCCTTCCTGATGGCCCAGTTCGAAGCCATGTGGGCGGCTGTTGATCACACGCGGCCGCCTTCCACCGCCGCCGAACAGGCGGAACTGCCCGCTCCCGTTCCCGCCCAACCCGCCGCGCCGCCCCCCGCCCGCATCCGGGCAGCGCTCGTCGGGCTGGCCAACCAGACGCAGCTTGGGTACCGCCTCCAAATTGAATCCGAGCGCGGCCAGTTGTACGAATATAAGCGCCAGTTGGACTGGACGGACTGGCGCGACGAGAACGTGACGCCGCCGGACGGCTCCCCGCCGGTCCGCGTGACCCTGGCCGGCCTGCGCCGCACCCTGCTCAAAGGCTACAACTTCCCCGCCGCCAGCGCCGCGTATCAAGCGGCCCAGCGGGCCGGCCAGCCCCCTGCGGTCGCCTTTACGGTCCGCAACGGCGACACGCTCGGCGGCGGCACGCTGATGCTCTTCCGCCTGGCCAACTGGCTGGTCGAGCTCGGCCTCCCGGTCACGGTCTACTCGGAGGCGCCGCCGCCCGCGTGGGTCAATTTCACCGGCCGCCATGTGCAAATTGTTCCCGATCACGAGCGCTACCCCGCTATCCGCGAGCCCATCATCATCGTCTACTCGGTCTTCGAGCTCCCGGGCGTTCTGCAAATGATCGACACGCGCGGCCGCAAGATCTACCACCTCTGCCAGGGAGTGGAAAGCTACCATCTGTTTGACCCCAGCGAAACCGGCCTGAACATCGCCTTGCCTTTGCTGGATATGCTCCATGACCTCCCGGTGGGCCGGCTGGTGGTCTCGCCTCACCTGGAGACTTATTTCCGTGAGCGCTTTCAACAGCCGAGCCTGCCGATCTTCAACGGAATTGATCAACGGCAATTCACGGCGCGCCCGCAGCCGCCGGCGTATGCGGACCACATCGTGGTGGTCACCTCGGGCGACCCCCGGCAGGCGCTCAAGCGCATTGCCGTGGTCAAACAGGCGGTCAGCCAGCTGGCACAACAGCGGCCGCAGACGCGCTTTGAATTGATTGACGTCGTGGGGGCTGCCACCGCGCCCGCGGACGCCCCCGATCCGCTGCCGGCCAATCTCGACTACCGGCTGGTGACCCAGCTCGACGCCGGCGAGATGCGCGCCGTGTACGACCGCGCGCACGTCCTGGTCAATGCCTCCTGGTACGAGGGCTTCGGCCTGCCCAGCCTGGAGGCGATGGCGTGCGGCGTCCCCGTGGTCCAGGCGGCCAATTTCGGGCTTGACCAGATCGCCGAGGATGGCGTGAACTGCCGGCTGCTGCCGCAGGCCAGCGCCGAGGCCATCACCGCCGCCCTGGCCGAAATCCTGGATCAGCCGGCCCTGCGGGAGCGTCTGATCGCCGGCGGGCTGGCGACCGCCCAGCGCTTCACGCTGGCCCAGCAGCACGCGCGCTTCTGCGCGGCTTTCGCCGACATCCTGGGCCAGCCCCTTGATCCGGCCCGGGTGGCGCAGCAGCATGCGCGGCTGACGGCCGCCGAACCCGCGCCGGCTTCACCGCGCGCAGCGTTGGCGGCGCTGCCCGCCCAGCCGCTGTTCTCGGTGCTCGTCCCCACCTACAATCAGGCTCAGTATCTGCCGGCCGCCCTGGAAAGCCTGCGCGCCCAGACGTACGAAAACTGGGAGGCGCTGGTGGTCAACGACGGCTCCACCGATGACACCGCGGCCGTCCTGGAGGATTGGGCGCGCCGGGAAAGCCGGCTGCGGATCATCACCAAGCCCAACGGCGGCACCGCCTCCGCGCTTAACGAAGGGGTGCGGAACGCGCGCGGCGAGTGGCTGTGCTGGCTGTCGTCGGACGACCTCTTCCAATCCGATAAACTTGCCATCCATGTCCGCGCCCTGAACGCCCAGCCGGAGATCCGCTTTTTCCACACGGATTTCTTCGTGCTGGATGAACAAGCCGGGGTCAAGCTCTTCTCCGGGATCAACCCCGCCACCTACATCCCGCCGGTCGAAAGCCAGCTGCTGCGCTTCTTCCAGTACAACTACATCAACGGCATCACCATCGCCGTCCACCGCTCGGTCATGGAAACGGTCGGCGGCTTCAATCCCAGCCTGCGGCATGGCCAGGATTATGAGATGTGGCTGCGGATCAGCGCCCGCTACCGCTCGGCCTTCCTGCCGGCGCGCGGTTCAGTCACCCGCGTCTATCCCACCCAGGCGTCGCTCGTGCACACGGAAGTCGGCATCCTGGATTCGGCCCGGGCCGCCGTGGCGTTCTTGAATGCCCGCCCCTTCCCGGCGCTGTTTCCGGCGCTGGATTTGACCGAGCCGGACGCCATCGGCCGCGCCGTGCGCGAGACGCTGAATGTGGCCTCGCAACCGGAGGCCTTTGTCAACCAGGCCGGCTTCGGCCAGGCGCTGATCCGCCGCCTGCTCGAATGGATGACCCAGACCTGTCCGCGCCGCTGGCGCGCGCAGCTCATCGAGCAGTACAACACCGTGGCGCAGAGTATTCAGCAGGCGCCCGTGACCACCGAGGTCAAGCGCGCCTTTGTATCCCTGCGCCCGACGCAGGTGATCCGCTATGAAGCCGTGGACCCGCTGGCGGACATGGCCCGGCATGGCGACCTGCTGCACACGGAGGGCCGGTCGGTCGACGCCGCGAATCTGCGGCGGTATTTGGCGCGCCTCCAGCCGGCGGCGGCCGCCGCTCCCGCTCCCGCGCCAACGGCCGGCCCCGCCGCGCCCGTCTCAGTCTCAGTCATCGTCATTGGCGGCGGCGGCCCGGCGGCCAGTCAAACGGCGCTCGCCCGCCAAACTCACCCGGCCGCCCAACTGGAAGTGATCACCAGCGGCGGCACGCCGGCGGCCCTCAACCAGGCCATCCGCCGCGCGCACAACGACCTGCTCATCTTCCTCAGCGCGGAGGCGCTCGCGGCCCCGGATCTGGCGGCGCAGCATGTCGCCGCCCACCAGCGTCTGGGCGCGGGAGCTTGGGCCGTCATGGGGACGTATGACTTGGCGGAGGTGTCGGCTGGGGCGCCGTTGACCCAGGCGCTGTCGCAGGCCGATTTGCTGTATCCCTACAGCCAGCTGCAGGCCGGCCGGCCAGTGGAGGCCGGTCAGCTGCGGCTCCACAACCTCAGCGTGCCGCGCGCGACGCTGCAGACCGTGGGGCTGTTGGACGAGGCGTTCGATGCCCTGCCCGGGGCCGAAGCTGAGTTGGGCTATCGGTTCCAGCAGGCGGGCGGGCAAATCATTTACAGCGAGGCCTGCCGCGCCGCCGGGACGCGTCCGGTCACGCTGGCTGAGTTCAGCCGCCGGCAGCTGCAAGCCGGGCGCGGCGCGGTGCTGACCGCGCTCAAACAGCCCGCCCTGGCGGAGCGCGTCACCGGTCAGCCGCGGGTGGATATTCTGGAGCCGCTGGCCGGCCAATGGCTGACGGCGCACACCGAGGCGGCCGTTAAGGCCCGCGCCAGCCTCCTGCAGCTCGAAGCCCTCGCCCACCAACAGCCCGAAGCACGCGCGGCGATCACCAAGGAAATGCTGAAGCATCTTCAGCCGGTCACCCAGTTCTGGCGGATGCACGGCCTTCTGGAGGGTCTGGCGCGCTATCAGGCGCCGGCGCGCCCGGCGGCCGGACCGCTGCGCTTCACGCTCTATTCCCCCGGCACGGGCCTGGCCGGCGGCATCAAAATCCTTTTTGAATACGCCAACCGGCTGGCCCAGCGCGGCCATCAGGTGGCCGTGTTTGCCCCCCACAACCGCCCGCCCACCTGGTTCGCGCTGGACCCGCGGGTCCAATTGGTGATGCCGACGGTCGGCGCGGACCTGCTGGCCAGCTCCGTGCCGGACGCCGACGTGATCGTGGGCTCGTACTGGCCGACGCTGTATCAGATTGCCCGCCTGCCCGCCAGCAAAGGCCACAAGGTCTACCTCATTCAAGGGTATGAAGCCGAGGCCCTGGCGACGCCGGAAGCCGTAGACCCCACTTACCATCTGCCCCTCCAGCGCATCGCCGTCTCGCACTGGCTCCAATCCATTTTGAATGACCGCTACCAAGAAACGTGCGCGGTTGTTCCCAACTGCTACGACAAGACGCTCTTCTACCCGGAGCCGGCCCTGCGCCGGCGCTCCCCAGCCGGCGACTTGCGGATCGGGATGCTCTATCACCCAGAAGCTCGCAAAGGCGGCGCCGACGGGGCCAGCGCCTTTCAACACGTGCGCGCCCAGCTGCCCCAGGCCAGGTTGATCTATCTCAGCGCCGCGCCGCCGGCCGAGAAAATCGGCGACGAGTGCCACGTGGGGTTGAGCGGCGCCGCCCTGCGCGCTTACTACAACTCGCTGGATATCTTCGTCAGCCCCAGCTGGTCGGAGGGGTTCGGCCTGCCGGGCCTGGAAGCCCTGGCCTGCGGCGTGCCGCTGGTCACCACCGACTCCGGCGGCGTGCGCGAGTATGCGCGTCACGAAGCCACCGCGCTGGTGGTGCCGCCGCGCGACCCGGACGCGTTGGCGCACGCCATCCTGCGCCTGGCGCGCGAGCCGGAACTGCGCCGCCGCCTGCGCGAGGCCGGGCTGCAGCAAGCCGCCCAATTTGATTGGGACCGTTCCGTCGATCAATTTGAAGCGCTCATTCGGGAGCAGCTGGCCCAGCCCGCGGCGCCCCGGCTGAGCTTGGCGCCGGCGGCCCAGCCGTCCGCCCCGCCCTTGTCCCAGCCCGCGGCGGGCGGCCCCGCTTTTTACCTGACGGGCGAGGTCTCGGATCTGCGGCTCCAGCAAGCGGCCGCCGCTCTGAACCAGCGCGGGGTCGCCGCCGCGTGTTATCAGAGTTTCATGCCGCAGCACCTGGCCGAGCACAGCGTCTTCATTTTTAGCCGGCCGCATCTCAACGCCGGCTTCAGCCTGGGCGTGCGCGCCTGCGCCGCCGCCGGCCGTCCGGTGGTCATCGATCTGGACGACAACTTTCACCACCTGCCGGCCGACCATCCGGGCTACGCCAGCGTCGGACCCGGCAACCCCGCGCTGCTGCAGTCTCTGGAACAGCTCCTCCAGCACGCGGCGGTGCTCACCGTGGCGACGCCGGCCCTGGCGGAGTTCTATGGCCGTTGGGCGCGCCGGGTCGCGGTCGTTCCCAATGGCTGGTCGCGGTCCAATCCGCTCTGGCTGCAGCCCAGCCCCGCGCGCGCCAGCATCAACCTGGGCTGGGCCGGCACCATGACGCACCGCCAGGATGTGCTGGAGATGCGCGCGGCCGTCCTGCGGATTCTGCGCGAATTCCCGCAGACCCGGCTGGTTATTGGGGGCGATCCGGAAGTGGCCAAGCTGTTCCACGCCGCCAAGCCGGCCCAGGTCCAATTCCTGCCCGGCGTCCCGTATGCGGACTATCCGGGCCTGTTGGCGCATTTCGATATCCTGCTGGCGCCCCTGCGCGCCAATGACTTCAACCAGGCCAAGTCTGATATCAAGCTGGTGGAGGCCGGCGCCCGCCGCATCCCGTGGGTGGCCTCGCAGGTCGCCGCCTATGCGGCTTGGCCGGCCGGCGGCCTGCTCGTCAAAAAAGCGGGGGAGTGGTATCAGCACCTCAAGCGTCTGGTGGCCGACGCCGGCTTGCGCACCAGCTTGGGCCAGGCCGGGCATGCGCAGGCGTTGACCCGGGAAGCGCAGGCCCTGGCCCCGCTGTGGCTTGAAATCCTGGCCGCGGTACAGCCGGCCGATACAGGCCCGGAGCCGGCGGCGCCGGCCTCCGCCGCGGCCCGGCTGGAAGCCTTGTTGGCCGCCGACGATCTCGCCGCCGCCCTGGATGAGAAGCGGGTTCCGCTGGATGCCGAACTACTGGCGCTGGTGCACGCCAACGCGCGCGCCGCCCAGACCGAGGGGCAGCTGGAGTTAGCGGACGGGCTGGCGGCGTTAGCGGCTGAAATTTCCGGCCGGCTGGCCGGCTCTCCGGCTCCGGCAGCCGTCATCGTGGACGCGCTGGCCGAGCACGCCATCGCCCCTCGCGCTGTCGCCACGCTCGAGAAGCTGCTCAGCCGGCCCGATCTCCCGGCCGCGCTGCAGGAATACGCCGCCGATCTGGACGCCGATTTGCTGGCCCTGGTGCGCCTGAATGCCCAGACCGCGCGCGCCGATGGCAGCCCGGCACTGGCCGCCGGCTTGGATACTCTGGCCGCTTACATCGCCGGGCATTTGGCGGCCGCCCCGCCCCCCGCCCCCGCCGAGACTCTGCGCGCCCTACTGGAGGCTGACGACATCGCGGCAGCGCTGGAACTCCACGCCAGCCGCCTGGATCAGGCGTTGTTGGATTTGGTGCGCGCCAACGCCGAGGCCGCCCGCGCGGAGGCCGATCTGGATTTGGCGGACGGCCTCCACAGCTTGGCCGAGCACATCGCCGGCCGGCTCACCGATCCCGCCTTGGCCCTGGCAGCCTGAGCCGGCCCGCAATGCCCGCGTTGCTGTCACTGTGCATGATCGTCAAAAACGAGGCCGAGAACCTGCCCCGCTGTCTGGCCAGCGTGCGGGGCGTGGTGGACGAGATCATCGTGGTGGACACCGGCTCCACCGACGCCACGCCGCAGATCGCCGCTGCCGCCGGCGCGCGCGTCCTCACCCAGGCTTGGCGGGATGATTTCGCGGAAGCCCGCAATATCAGCCTGGCCGCGGCCTCCGGCGAATGGATCCTGGTGCTGGACGCGGATGAGGCGCTCACGCCGGAATCGCAGGCCGCGCTGCGCCCGGCCCTGCGGACCGTCGGCGCCGACGGGCTCTGGGTGACCGTGCTGAACTTGGCGGCCGCCAACGATCTCGTCGCGGCGTATCCCACCCCCATCTTGCGTTTGTTTCGCAACCGCCCTGGTTATCGGTATGCCGGCCGGCTGCATGAGCAGCTCACCCCGGCCCTGCAACGTCAGGGGGGCCGCCTGGAGTTCTCGGACTTGACGGTGCTCCACTACGGCTACCAGGCCGCGCACGTCCAGACCGGTGATCAACGCTCGCGCCGCAACATCGCTCTGCTGGAGCAAGCCGCCCAGGCCGCGCCGCACGACGCCTATCTGGCCGCCAAGCTGGGCTGCGCGTATTTCTATGCCGGCCAGGCCGCGCCGGCGCGGCAGCAGCTGCTCCGCTTTTTCGAGGCCGGCGCCCTTCCCGATCTGCATCCGACCGTGGGACAGGAAGCGCACCTGGCGTTTGCCACCCTGGCCAGCGTGGCCGATGAACTCGAAGCCGCCGCCGCGCATGGCGCCGCCGCGCTGGTGGCCGATGGCAATCCCGCGCTGAACTTAAAAGCCCGCCTGGTGCTGGCGATGACGCGGCTCCGGCAGGGCCAACGGCTATTTGAGGCGGCCCCGGAAGGCGCGCCGGAATTGCAGCGCGCTTGGGGCTGCCTCGCCCAGGCGCTCCAGCAGCTGGAAATCCTGCAGGCGCAGCCGGCGCTGCAGCCGGCGGCGCAGGCCGAGGTCGCCGGCTGGCTGACCACCACCCGTGTGTTTCAGCTCACGGTGGCCGCCGCGCTGCAAACCGCCAGCGTCGCCCTGCTTCAGCGGCTGCTGGCCGCGGACGATTTGCCCGCCGCTCTGGACGCGCACCAGCCCGACTTTACGCCGTGGCTGGTTGACGTCATCCGCGCTGAAGTCCAGGCCGCGCGCGCGCACAGCCAAACCGATTTAGCCGACGGGCTGGAGTCGCTCGCCGCCCACATCGCCGCCCGGCTGCCCGAAACTCAACCTGCCGCTTGAGGCCGGCGGCCGTTTCGCCCGGCGGACACTGCTGGCGGGTCCCGTAGTCCCAGCCCACTCAGTCAGCCCCTCGGCGTTTATTCCCCGCTTACGACCCTTTCACCACTGGTTTACTGACGCCTGTATGCCCGGATGCTAGAGTGACACCAACTTTAGTGGGTCACCTTTTATGGAAGCTAATCTAGCCAGTACGCATGTTCAAACGCTTAAGCGGATTGGGCGCAATTTGCTGCACGCCAATCAGTTGGCCGAGGCGGTGGGGGCTTTGGCGGCAGTCTTGCGCCAGGATCCCTCGGATGTCGAGACCCATCTGTGGCTGGGCGATATCTACCTGGCTGGGGATGACTCCGCCACCGCTCAACAGCTCTATCGGCAGGCCCAGGCCCTCGGCGCCGACCCGCGCGAAATTCAAAAACGGTTGGGGCTTCTCCAAGCCGACGCCGGCCGGCGCACAACGACGGGCGAACCCGATCCCACGGATCCGGCCGCCCTGGAACGCCTGCTGCAACGGCTTACCGGCGCCTCGGCGGTGGTCAGCGATCAGGATATCCACCAGGCCGCCCAGGTCTTGCAGGACATTTTAGGCAGCCGCAGCCCGGCGGAGACAATTGCCCGCCGGCTACCGGAACTCGAGGCCTTGCTGCCGTCGCTGTTGGAATTGAACATCCGCGAGGCGGATAAGAACGGCCGGCCCAACCTGGCCGAGGCGCTGCGCGGCCTGCAAGGGACCGTCCGCCCAGCCGCGTCGAAACCGCCCGCCCCCGCCGCCCCCGCGCGTCCGCGCCTGCTGGTGTGGGATCCGGCCGGGGATGAGGCCCGCTGGCCGGTCGCGGCCTGGCGGGCGGCCGGTTACCCGGTGGAATTTGTCGCCTGGCTGGAACCGCCGCCCGCCGGCGACCCGCCCATCATTGTGGCGCGGCACCCGCACACCGCCCCGGAGCGGCTCGGCGTGCTGCAGGCGCAGGTGGCCGCTGGCGCCAAACTCATCCTGGTGTTGGAAACGGATGTGGCTGGCCTGACGCCCAACCACTCCGATTATGAGCGGCTGGGCCTCAGCACCCCTGAGCGCCAAGCCGCCTACACCGCCACGGTGCGCTTGGCCACCTTGATCTGCGTCCCGAATGCTGCGCTGGCCGAACTGTTGCGCCCCGCCGGCTGTCCAGTGCGCGTCATCCCGCCCAGCTGGAACCAGGCCGATGAGGTCTGGCATCGGCCGGCCACGTCCCGGACCACGCTGAATATTGGCTGGATTGGCGCCTCCGGGGAGACCGCGGACCTGGCTGACATCCGGCGCCAGCTGCTGGGCGTGCTGCGTGAATTCCCCGCCACCCGGCTGGTGGTGGTGGGTGACGCGAGCGCTTATCAGCTCTTCCATGTCCTGCCGGAGGAGCGGCGGCAATATCTCCCCTCGTTGAGCGACGCCGATGATCTCGAAACCTTGCGGCATTTGGATGTGCTCGTGTGGCCGCTGCGCAACACGCTCTACAACCGCACCCGTTCGGACGCTTATCTCTTGGCCGCCGGGGTCCGGCGGGTGCCGTGGCTGGCGTCGCCGGCCGCCGCCGCGCTGGGCTGGTCAGCTGGCGGGCTGATCGCCGCCGCCCCCGACGATTGGCGCGTCCTGCTGCGCCGGCTGGTGCAGGAGCCCGCCTTGCGCCGGCAATTGGAAGCCGGCGGCCGCGCCCTGGCCGAAACGCGCGAACTCACCCGCCTCGGCCCCGATTGGCTGGCGGCCGTGGCCAGTGTGGCCGGCCAGCCGCGGCCGGCCGGCCAGCCCCAGCGCGCGGTGAACGCTCCGTCCCGTTCCATCAATTTCGGTCTCGGCCAGCGCTTAGCAATCCCAGGAGTGGCGGGCGCATGAAAATCGTCTATGTCTATGCGGACAACCCGCATGAGTGGAACTCCAGCGAATGGCGCTGTGCGGTGCCGGCCCGGGCCATTAACCGCGCCGGCGTTCATCACGCCGAGCTGCTCTGGATTGAAGACTTTATCCGGCAGACGCCGGCGGCCAACACCCTCTGCTCCGCCGCGGATGTCATCGTCGTCCAGCGCACCCTGATTAGCCCGGCGCTGGAAACCGTTTTGCATTGGCAAGCACGCGACAAGACCGTCATCGTGGATTTTGATGACGCGTATGACCTCATTCTTCCGAGCAATCCCGGTTACCGCTTTTGGGCGCAAGGGATCGGCCTCCGCGCCGACGGCCAGACGTTTCAAATTGACCCGCCGCCGCTGACTCAATTCAAGTGGGGTTTGCGTTTGGTGCAGGGCGCCACCGTTTCGTCGGAACGGCTGGCCGGCGATTGGCAGGCCTACACCCGGGTCCGCTATCTGCCCAACTATATTGACCTCGAAAAATACCGGGATCTGCGGCCGGAACCGCATGACGGCATCTGGATCGGCTGGGGCGGCAGCATGACCCATGTCCAGAGTTTTGCGGGCAGCGGCGTATTAACTGCGCTCAAGCGTGTCTGCCGCGCCCGCCCCCAGGTCAAGGTGTTTATTCACGGCAATGACCAGCGGGTCTTCGAACAAATCCCGCTGCCGGCCGAGCAAAAGTTTCTCCGCCCATGGGTTCCGTACGCCGAATGGCCGCGGCATGTCGCCAGCTTTGACATCGGGCTGGCTCCCCTGCATGGCGCTTACGACGATCGACGCAGTTGGATTAAAGTCCTGGAATACCTGGTGCTCAAGATCCCGTGGATTGCCAGCGACCGCCCCCCGTATGAAAGTCTTCGGCCGTATGGCTGGCTGGTTAAAGATTCCCCCAGCGCCTGGGAGCGGCTGCTCCTGGATATGATCGACCATCTGGCCGACTACAAAGCGGAGGCCAGCCGGGATCCGTATTTGTTTGGCATCAGCCAGGCCGTCGACGCTAATGTCGACAAGATCATCGCCACGTACAGCGAGATTGCCGCTCCGGCGCCCCAGCCGGCCAGGATCGTTCACCCATGCTAAAACCTGGCAAATCCACCTCGGCCCTAATGCCGCCCACCCCGGCCAATTCCTTGGGGACGCTGCCCTCCTTCATGCCCACGGTGCCCGTGCCGGCCGGCGAGTTCCTGATGGGCACCAGCGATACCCAGGTGCGGTATCTCTTGATGAAGGAAGAATGGGCGCGGGAGTGGTATGAGCACGACCTATTCATGGCGGAACAGCCGCAGCATATCGTCACCTTGCCGGCCTATGCCATCGGCGCCTTCCCGGTCACCAACGCTCAATACAAGATCTTCATTTGGGAAACCGGCCACCGCACGCCCCGCGGCTGGATTGGCTTTGATCCGCCGCCCGGCACTGATGATCACCCAGTCGTCCACGTCAGCTGGGCCGACGCCCAGGCGTTTTGCCGTTGGCTGAGCAAATCCACGGCCCAGCCTTTTCATCTGCCGACCGAGGCGGAATGGGAACGCGCGGCCCGGGATGTTGATGGCCGCCTCTATCCATGGGGGGTCGATTTCGATCCGTGGCGGTGCAACACCATTGAGAGCGGCAAGCGCGGCACCACTTTGGTGAAAAACTACTCGCCGTCCGGCGACAGCGTCTGTGGCGCCACCGACATGGTCGGCAACGTTTGGGAATGGACGTCCTCGCTCCTGCACTCCTATCCCTACCAAGCGGATGACGGCCGTGAAGACCCCAAAGCGGACGGCCCCCGGGCGGCTCGCGGCGGCGCCTGGTACTACAGCCGCAAACTGGCGCGGTGTACCTCCCGCGAGGGGCTGCTGCCTAATTATGTCTCCCCGGCACTGGGTTTTCGCGTCGCCCTGACGCTGGCGGAAGCCCCGCTCTCAACTAAATGACAATTTCACGTCCGGTATATCAAAGTTCCTGGCCGGGGCAACGATAACGTCAGTAACATCAGCGCCCCATGAGGCGGCGCTCAGCGAAGCAGGAGGCGCATTATTGAGGAAACGGAGACAAGACGTTCACCAGCGGCCGTCGTTCACGGGCTTCTGACGCGCCGCCCCCCAAGCTGAAGCCCGAACCCAATTGATGGGGGATGGATCCCCCACCCCAGCCAAACAGTAACATGGAGGTTACGATCATGGCTAACGTAGATGTCACCCGTATCGCCGGCAATATCGGCGCCCTGAACTCCCTGCTCTCCCTGCAGAACATCAACTCGCAGTTGTCCACCCACCAGGCCCGCTTGGCCACCGGCAAGCGCCTGATGGAAGCCGCGGACGATCCGTCCGGCATGAGCATGGCCACCACGTTCGACATTCGTCGGATGGGCATGAAGACCACGCTGTCCGCGATCGGCGACGCCCGCAACCTGATGTCCACGGCCGAAGGCGGCCTGACCAAGATCAAGGACATCCTCATCAAGATGCGCAACAAGGCGCTGGAATCGCAAGGCGACACCATCGGCACCACCGAGAAGGAAGCCATCCAGACCCAGCTGCGCGCCTACCGCGATGAGATCAACGCCATTGCCCAGCAAACGCAATGGAACGGCACGGCCCTCCTGAACGGCACCGCGACGACGACCGCGACGTCCACGGCCGGCCTCAACTTCCTGACGGATGCCTCCGGCGGCTTGACGAACTTCTCGTTCGCGGCCGGCACCACCGCGGGTTCCGGTGTCATCCTGGCGGGACAGTCGTTTATGGCGGGCGGGACGGCCACCTCCGGTCAGTTCGCCGGCGCCACGGGCGTCGTGGGTCTGGCGTTGACCGACGCCAACCTGACGGTCGCCACTGGCGGCAGCGCGGCCGCCGCGAATGCCTTCAACGCCATCGACAGCGCCGTGAACATCGTCAAAGCCGGTATCGCCCAGGTCGGCTCGTTCCAGGCCCGGTTGATGTTCAAGGAAGACGCCCTGTCGGTGCAGTACGCCAACACTGAGGCGGCCTACAACCGGATCATGAACGCCAACATGGCGGAAGAGCAGGTGGAAGTCAGCAAGCTGACGATCCTGCAGCAGACGGCCACGGCCTCGCTGGCCCAGGCCAATACGGCGCCGCAGTTCCTGCTCCAGCTCTTCCGGTAAACGGTGAGCTAAGCACCAACGGCGACTCCTGAGCGGGCGACCCCTCAAGGATGAGAACACTAAGTCGGGGGGCGCGGGATGCGCCCCCCGCTTAGCCGTATCTCTGGGAATGCAAGTGAGGCTGTTATGACGACGTCGACAACTTCGGTTGGGCAGTTGGATGCCTACTTCACCAACCTGATCAGCAACCTCATGACCGTCGAGCGGCAGCCGCTGACCCGGCTGCAGAAGTCACGGGACACGGTTACGCTGCAGCGCAACGTCTATACCGACCTCAATGGCAAACTCAAGGAGTTGCAGTCCGCCGTCTCCACTTTGCGCGACACCGCGATCACATCGCTGAGCGTCGGACGCAAGGCCACCACCACGCCGGCCACCAGCGGCGCAACGGTCCTGACGGCCACCGCCGCCGCCACCGCCACGAAAGCTGCATACCAGGTCAACGTCACCGCCTTGGCGCGCGAACACCGCGTCTGGAGCAATACCCAAGGGTCGGCGGGCGAGGCCCTGAATCTGTCCGGCGAATTCACCGTGAATGACGAAGCCTTTACCGTAGCGGCCGGCGACAGCCTCAATTCCTTGGTGGTCGCCATCAACAGCCGGACCTATGGCGCCAACCGGGGGGTGACCGCCAGCGTGGTGGACAACCGCCTGGTCCTGACCGCTCAGAGCATGGGCATCGCCAACAGCTTGGCGCTCGCGGAAACAACCGGCTCGCCGCTGCAAGCGCTGGGGCTCTTCAGCGCGGCGAGCACGATTAACGCCTCCAATGAATTGGCGGCCCTGAATGCCTCGTTTTCGGTCAACGGGGTCGGCATTACCCGCAGCCAGAACACCGGCCTGACGGACGTGGTGGAAGGCGTTACCCTCGCCCTGGCCAATGATGCCGCCGGCAAGAGCGCCGCGTTGACCATCAGTGATGACACCGCCACCGCCCGCTCGGCCATTGACGCCTTTATCACCAAATTCAACGACAACCAGACCTATCTGGAAGTCAAGACGGCGCTGACGGCTACCACAGAAAACGGCAAGACCACCTATACCCGCGGCGTTTTGGCGCAGGATACGGTCTTTCGGGATCTGCGGGACCAGCTCTTTTCCTATGTCATGGCTGACGCCGCGAATGCCGGCGCTTATCAGAATCTGCGCGATATCGGCATTACCCTGGATGACAATCTCAAGGTTACGGTCAGCGACAGCACGAAACTCGAAGCCGCCCTCACCACCCACCTGTCGGACGTCCAAGCGCTCTTTGAAGCCGCCGGCAGCAAGTTCGACACCTTGCTGGGCTCATTCACCGGCGTTACCACCGGCTACATCGACTCGGCCGTCTCGCAGATGACGTCCCAGCTCAACGAGACCGAAGCGGACATCTCCGGGTTGAGCACGCGCCTGGTTGACCGCGAGCAATCGCTGGTGGACCAATATGCCGGCATTCAGGCGCTGCTGATCCAGATGACGTATCAAAAGAACCAGTGGGCCAGCATCTATAGCGGGTACAGCACCACCGGCTGATCAGACTGGTGGTTCGAGGATTCCGTGCAAGGAGGCACTCTCATGTCAGATCAAATTCGCGCCCCCAGTGCCGTTAACCGGGTTCAGCCGCTCGCCGCGGATGAAGGCCGGCCGTTTAGCTTTGCGGGCGCCAACACGGCGGTGGATAACGCCGCGGTTAAAGCGGCCGACAAAGCCGCGGCCAACGCGGCCGCCGCCAAAGCGGCCGACAAAACCGCCGCCCCCGCGGCCACCAGCGCGCCGAACGCGCCCGACGGCAAGCCGCCCGTCGAGAACAAACCCGAAGCGAAGCCGGTTCCCTCTCCGGAAGTATTCCGGAATGTTCAGCTCCACTTTCGCATTGATCCCGATACCCACGACATCACGGTGCTGATGGTGGATTCGGCTTCCCGCCGGGTTATCCGGGCCATTCCGCCAGAAGAACTGGATAAACTGAGCCAGGGCGACCTGGTTGAGATGTTGGCATAAGGGTCGATATTCAGACGGCCTTTATGCCACCTGCCTGCAGTTGTGGGCCAGGGCACCGATATCAAACGTGACATTGATTGACACCCGGAGCCCAAAATGTACAACGCCTATCGCATGCAGGAATATCGGCAACAAGAGGTCATGGGGGCCAGCCCGTTGCGCTTGGTGGTGCTGACGTACGACGTGGCGATCCAAGCTTGTGAGCAAAAAGATAACGCCCGCGCCTATAAAGCGATCAGTCTGTTGCGCGACTCTCTGAATTTCGACTATCCGGAAGTCTCTATCGGGCTCTTCCGGCTCTACCAGTGGTGTCTGGATTGCATCCGGCAAGGCGACTTTGCCGAGGCCAGCAAGACGCTGCGCGGCTTACGGGAAGCCTGGAATACGGTGGAAAAGCGCCAATCCCAAGCTCAGGCCACCCAGGTGCCGGCCCCCGCCGAACTAGCGCGCCCGGCGGCCTTGGCCCAAGCCGCTTATTAGCCGCCCCACCGGAGCAGCGTCCATGACCAGCCAGGTAGCCCAGTCTTCGCAGGAAACCCAGATGCGGGAGCCGGCCCCGGAAGCCGGCCGGAGAATTCGCTGGGAACGCGACACCGAGGATCGCGACCGCATCATCGTGCTGGATGCGGTCACCGGAAAAGTTATCGCCATTGTCCGCAGTCTGTTTGAAATGGCGCTCAAATAGCGGCGCCTGATTCACGGCCATTTAATTCCCCCTTCACTATCGGTTTACTGCCCCTGCCCGGCGAAACTGCTAGCATGGTTGCGGCGCTCACATCAGCGCTCCGCGACCTGAGCAGCTTAACCGGGCTATTGTGATTACCTCCGACCTCCGCAGCGAGCTAACCGCTCTGATCGGCAATTCCGGGTCCTTAAACGGCACCGGGACCGGGTCGTTCTCATCCACCGCAACTGCGCTAGGCAGTTCGGCCTTTGAGGGCGTCTTGGCGCAATTGCTGCTCAAGCTGATTGACCGTTTAGAAGCTTCCACTCCCGATCCCAACAGCGCAGCGCCAGGTGCCACAGGCGCCACGGGCGCCACACCCGCCACCCCTAAGCCGGTCTGGATTTTCCCGACTACCCCAGGCGCCCAGCCTGGGGCGGCAGTCGCCGCGCAGCAATCGTATGCCGCCCAGGCCGTCAAAAACCAGACCTCACCGGCCGGCGCTGCCGTCTCAACAACGGTCATCCCTGCCGCCGTGGTCGCCGGCTCCAACGCCGCCGCCGTGGATTTTTCGGCCTACCCCCACCCGCCCGCCGACAACGGCCGGGGCATGCACTGGATCCCGACGGTTTCCCAAACTCCGGAAGTGGTCGACCGCTACGTGGCCGCCCTGAAGGACATGCACATCAAATGGGTGACCTTCCTCAATGACGGCGCCAATGTGGGGGCCAACGACTATCTCGTTCAGCAGCTGACAGCCAACGGCATTGAACCGGTCCTGCGGGTCTACACCTCCGGGATCGAACCGATCAACGGCGATCTCGGGGCGATGGTGCGCCACTACACCGATCTGGGCGTGTCGTATTTCCAGCTCTACAACGAGCCCAACCACTCCGTGGAGAACGCCGGCCAAGCCCCGAGTGTTGACCGATATCTCGCGGCCTGGATCCCGGCCGCCAAGACGGTCATCGACAACGGCGGCCTGCCCGGCTTTGGCGCCCTCAGCCCAGGCGGCGAGTTCAAGGACACGGATTTTCTCGCCCAGGCGCTGGATGGATTGAACGCCCGCGGCGAACTGGGTTTGCTCGATCAGGGCTGGCTGTCGATCCACAACTATCAGGGCGACCGGCCGGTGGGTGATACGGAAGGGTTTACGCGCTTCAAGGTCTATGCCGACGTGCTGGAACAAAAGCTGGGCCGGCTGCTGCCGATGATCGGCACCGAGGGCGGCACCTTCGCGGCCGGCCCCGAGGACGAGCCCCGCCGCGTGCAATTAGTCAGCGACGCCTACCGGTACATGAATCAGCGGGAGCCCTACAACTTCGCTTATTCCTACTGGGTCATCGCCAACGCCGCCGGCGGGGGCCATGACGCGGCCTGGGAATCACAAGCGCTCTTTCAGACCAACGGTCAAAGCCCGCTGGTCGCCGCGCTGACGGACCTCGACTAAAGGAGGAAACCGATATGAGCTTCTGGGACAGCCTCAAGATCGGCGCTTCGGCCCTCTCCGCCCAACGGCTGCGGCTCGACGTCATCGCCAACAACGTGGCCAACGCCGAGACCACGCGCACCGCCGACGGCGGCGCCTATAAACGCGAAGACGTGGTCTTCACCACCCAGGGCAAGGACAATTCGTTTTTGCCGGCGCTCGTCCTGGCGCGCCGCAATCCCGAGCTGAAAGATCAGCTCCCCATCCAAGGTGTGGCGGTGCGGCAGATCGTCACCGACGACCAGCCGGGGCCGCGGGTGTATGACCCCACGCACCCGGACGCTGACGCCGAAGGGTTTGTGACTTACCCCAACGTCAATATCGTCACCGAAATGACCAACATGCTGTCGGCCACCCGCTCGTATGAGGCCGGCCTGGCGATTGTCGACGCCGCCAAACGCATGGCGCTGCGCGCTTTGGATATTGGCCGCGGCTAGGCGCGGACCGCAAGGACTGACCCATGAACATCACGCCGCTTACCCCGCAAACGATCGCCAAGGCCGGCGCCGCCCAGGCGCGGACCCAGACCCCGCCGGCCACACAGCAGGTGGGCCAGGTCTTTAGCCAGGCGCTGGACAGCCTGAACGCCAGCGCCAATTCCAGCGACGCCCTGATCCAGAAACTGGCCGCCGGCGAGAACGTCGATCTCCATCAGGTCATGATCGCGTCGACCGAAACCGATATCCGCTTCCGGGTGGCGATGGCCATGCGCGACAAGCTCGTGGACGCCTATCACGAAGTCATGCGGATGCAGGTCTAGTTTTCGCCGCCAGCGTGTAAGCCTCTGACTCCCAAATCGCTATGTTGGCCCAACTTCGCACCCAGTCTTTGACCTTCTGGCAGCGCCAGAGCCGCACCCAGCGCATCGTCCTGATCGCGCTGATCGTCACCGGCCTCCTGGCGATTGCGGGCTTTCTCACCTGGGCAAGCACCCCCAATTACGCCGTCGCCTTCAGCGGGTTAAGCGAATCCGACGCCGGCGAAATCGTCCAAAAACTGACGGACGCCGGCATTCCGTACCGGCTGGAAGACAACGGCACCATCCTGGTCACCACGGACCAAGTCTACGAAGTCCGGCTCAGCATGGCGCGCCAAGGGCTGCCCCAGAATGGCACTGTCGGCTACGAGCTGTTCAGCGGCACGACGCTGGGCATGACGGAGTTCACGCAGCGCGTGAACTACCAGCGTGCGCTGGAAGGCGAGCTCGAGCGCACGATCGGCAGTCTGGAGGCCGTGCAAGGGGTGCGCGTCCATATTGTGACGCCCGAGAAGGCGATTCTGTCCGCGGACCAGGCGCAGACGACGGCTTCCATCACCCTCAAATTCAAAATCGGCCAAAAGCTCGACGCCAGCCAGGTGCGGGCGATTACCAACCTGGTGGCGGCCAGCATCGAAGGGCTCAAGCCCGAGAACGTCGTCATTCTGGATGTGGCCGGCAATCTGCTGACGGTGGAAGGCGGCGCCGCCGCGGAAACCGGCTCCAACGCCGAGACCGAGGCGCACCGCGCCGCCGAAAACGCGCATGCCGCGCTGATCGAAACCAAAGTCCGCAATCTCTTGGATCAGGCGCTGGGGCCGAACAAGTCCGTGGTCAAGGCGGCGGTCAGCATGAATTGGGATAAGGTCAATGTCTTAACCCAGGCCGTTGACCCCGGCACCAGCACCATCCGCAGCTCCCAAGTGCTGACTGAAGCCTATGGCGGCAATGGTCTGGCCACGGGCGGCATCCCCGGCGCGCTCACCAATCTGCCCCTGCTCTCGACCACCACCACCGTGTCTGGCACCGAGGCCACGGATTATCTGCGCCAGGAAAACACGACCAACTTTGAGTTCACCCAGGTGGAGTCGCAGCAGGTGGTGGCGCCCGGCCAAATCGAACGGATTTCGCTGTCCGTGCTGGTGGACGGCATCACCGACACGGCCCGGCTGCAAAGCCTGGAGACGGTCATCGCGGCGGCCGGCGGGATCCAGACCCAGCGCGGCGATGTGGTGGCGGTGGAATCGCTGGACTTCGACCACACCTATTACGATCAACAGGCCGCTTCCCTGGAGCAGGATGCCCAGTTGGAGCTTTACATTCAGATCGGCTTGGCGGTGCTCGCCGGCCTGGCCGTGATCGCTCTGCTCTGGTATGTCCAGAAATTATTGAACAATCTCCGCCTGGCCTCGGCCGAGGCGTGGCAGCCGCTGTTGGTGCCGGCGGCGGCGCTGGCCGCGGCGGCGACTCCGGCCGGCCTGCCCGCCGGCGCTCAGGCCGCTCTCGGCGCGCCCGCCACCCCCGGCCAGATCCCCGGCCAGGGCGGCGCGCCGGCGTCCGGCCCCGTCTTCGCCGAGCCCGAGCCGGCGACCCCGCAGCGATCCGCCGCCGACGAGCAGGTTGAAAAGGTCTTGGTCCGCATGGCCGAAGAGGCCCCCAGCACCATCGCGGAAGTCATCCGCCTGTGGTTGAGCGAAGACGAGAAGAAACATGGCTGACAGCCGCACCGCCAACCTGAGCGGCCTGCAGAAGGCCGCCACCCTGCTGGTGACGTTGGGCGTCGATCGCTCGTCGTCCGTGTTGCAGAACCTCAGCGAGGTTGATCTCGAGCGCGTCTTGCTGGCTATCAGCGAGGCCGGCGCCGTCCCCACCGAGGTGCGCTACGCGGTCCTGCACGAGGCGCACGAGCTCTCGCTGGTCGGCGAGAGCATGATGACGGGCGGCATCGAGTACACCCGCCAACTGCTGGCCCGCGCCGTCGGCCCGCGGCGCGGCGCCGAAATCCTAGAGCGGCTCGCGGTCCACCGCCAGCGGTCCTCATTTGAGATCCTGCGCGACGCCGACCCGACCCAGGTGGCCACCCTGCTGAGCGACGAGCACCCGCAGACGATCGCCGTGGTGCTCTCGTACTTGGAAGCCAAACAGGCCGCTTCCATCCTCAGCAACATGGACCCCGATCTGCAAGCCGATGTGACCCTGCGGCTGGCGCAGATGGAGCGCATCCCCCCGCAAGTGGTGGAACAAGTGGAACGCGGCCTGAAGCGCAAACTCTCCGGGGTCTTGAGCGAGGCCGATTACAAAGCCACCGGCGGCGTGGCGTTCTTGGTCAAGGTCCTCAACCAGGTTGATCGCGGCGTCCAGAAGACGATCTTCGAAGCCCTGGAAGCCAACAACCCGACCCTGGCCGAAGAAGTCCGCGCCAACATGTTCACGTTCGACGACCTGGTGAAACTCAACGACCGGGCCATGCAGCGCGTCCTGCGCGATGTCAACAAGACCGACTTGACGCTGGCGCTCAAGGGCGCGCCGGAAAAGATCAAGGATTTGGTCCTGCGCAATATGTCGGAGCGCGGGCGCGAAATGCTCAAGGAAGAACTGGAACTGCTGGGGCCGCAGCTCGCCAAGAACGTCTACACCGCGCAGCGCAAGATTGTGGATGTGGTGCGCAGCCTGGAAGCTTCGGAAGAGATCGTCATTGCCGGAGGCGGCGGTAATGAGTTTATCGCGTAGCGTCATCAAAGCGCGCCAGATCCGGCTGGATCGGCCGGAGCTGGGCGGGAACTATCCGGCTGCGGCGCCTCCGCCCGCGCCGGCCGCTTCCGCGCCGGCCCCCGTAGCGCCGCCCGCGCCGGCCCCCGCGCCCGCCCTGGACCTCAACACCGCGCAGCAGAGCCTGCTGACGGCCTCGGTGGCGCAAAGCCACGAGATCCTGGATAAGGCCCGCGTTCAAGCCGCCGAGCTGCTCCAAGCGGCTCGCGAGCAGGCCGCGGAGGTCACGCGGCAGGCGCACCTGGCCGGCCTGGATGCCGCCGAAGCCGAAGCCGGCCGGCTGCTGTTGGCGGCCCGCGGCGTGCTGGATGAAGTACAAGCCTGGCGCGAACGCCTGGCCGCCGGCAGCCAACGGCAAGTCTTGGAACTGGTGGTGGATATCGCCCGCACGTTATTTGGCGAAGGATGGACGCTGGGGACTGAGCCGCTGCAGGCGGCCTTCGCCCGCGCCTTGGCCGAGGCCCGGCCGCTGGGCGACCTGCGCGTCCATGTTCACCCGGATGACGCCACCTTGCTCGGCCCGCGTTGGCCGGAACAACAAACCAGCCAGCTGGGCCAGCACTTGGAGCTGGTGCCGGACGCCGCCATCCGCCGCGGCGGCTGTCTGGTAGAGGGCGATTTCGGCGTGGTGGATGCGCGCGTGGAAACGCAGCTGCAATTAGCCGTCGAAGCGCTAACCGACCCGGCGCACAGTGATTAGCTATGGCCCTGCCTGATACCGTTGACCTCTCCCGCTATCGCCGCAAGCTGGCCGGGCTGAAAACGGCGCGGCTCTCCGGCCGGGTCGCCCAGGTGGTGGGGCTGACGGTCGAAGCCCGCGGCCTGGACTGCCAGATTGGCGAGATTTGCGAAATCCGCACCCACGGGTCGCAGCCCCTGCAGGCCGAGGTGGTCGGGTTCCGCGATGAGCGCATCCTGCTGATGCCGTTGGGCGAAATGCAGGGCATCCAGCCCGGCAGCCCGGTCTTTCCGTTACGCACTGTCTTCCGGGCGCCGGTCGGCCGCGGCCTGCTGGGCCGGGTGCTGGACGGCCTGGGCCGGCCCATCGACAACCGGGGCGCCCTGTCGGTCACCGAGACCGCCCCGATTTACAACGCGGCCCCCCACCCGCTGCGCCGCCGCCCGATCAGCGAGCCGCTGATCACCGGGGTGCGCGCCATTGACGGGCTGCTCACGCCCGGCAAAGGCCAGCGCCTGGGCATCTTCGCCGGCAGCGGCGTCGGCAAGAGCACGCTGATGGGCGCCATCGCCCGCAGTTCGCGCGCGGATGTCAGCGTCATCGGCCTGATCGGTGAACGCGGCCGCGAGGTGCAAGAGTTTATCGACCGCGACCTGGGGAAGCTGGGCCTGGCCCGCTCCGTCGTCGTGGTCTCCACCTCAGACCAGCCGGCCCTGGTGCGCCTGAAGGCGGCCTGGGTGGCCACCACCATCGCCGAATATTTTCGCGGCCAGGGCCTGGATGTGACCTTCCTCATGGACTCGGTCACCCGCTTTGCCATGGCGCAACGCGAGGTCGGCCTGGCCATCGGCGAGCCGCCGGCCAGCAAAGGCTATACGCCGTCCGTCTTCGCGCTGATGCCCAAGCTCCTCGAGCGCGCCGGCACCTCCGAGCGCGGCAGCATCACCGGGTTCTACACCGTGCTGGTCGAGGGCGACGATTTCAACGAGCCGATCTGCGACGCCGCCCGCAGCATCCTGGACGGCCACATCATGCTGACCCGCGACCTGGCGGCCCGCAACCATTACCCAGCCATCGACGTGCTCAACAGCGTCAGCCGCGTCATGCCGGCCGTCACCGCGCCCGAGCATCGCGCCGCCGCCGCCCGCGTCCGCCGGCTGCTGGCCACCTACGAGAAGGCCCGCGACCTGGTCAACATCGGCGCGTACGCGGCCGGCTCCGACCCTGAGATCGACGCGGCGCTGGCGGCGTTGCCGGCGCTGATGGGCTTCCTCCAGCAAGGGGTGGAGTTCTCGCCCTTTGAAGAAACCACCCACCGCCTGACCGAGATCGGCGACCCAGGAGTCCCGCATGCCGCTTGAGTTTGCGCTGCAGTCCGTGCTGGATTACCGCCACAGCCGCGTGGAAGCGCTGGAAATCCAGCTGGGCCGGCTGCTGTTTGAACAACAACAGGCGCTCCAGGTCCGGGAGGCGCTCCAAGCCGAGCGCCGCCAGTTGTTCGAGACCATGCGCGAGAAGCAGGCCGGCACCCTGGATTTGCCGGCCCTGGCGCATTTGCGCTTCAACCTGAAGCATCTGGAACAGCGGCTGGCGCGGCAAGAGGCCCTGTTGGTTGAGCTGGCGCGGCGCATTGAAGAGGGCCGGGCGCAGGTGGTGGCCGCCAAACAGGAAGAAGAAGCCTTGGTCATCCTGAAGAACAAGGAATTGGAACGCTATCTGGCCGAGGAGCGCAAGCATGAGAACAGCCAGCGGGACGATCTTTACATCATGCGCGCCCACCAGCGCCGCGCCGAATAAGCGGCGCACGAGGTGACCGATGTTTGAAAACTCGGGGTTGTCAATGGTGTTGCTGCGGCTGATCGAGCGCCTGCTGGACCGGCTGCCGGGCGTCGCCGGCGCCGCGACCACCTCCCAGCTCGCCGCCGGTTCCGGCGACCAGTCCGCGTTTGACGATCTGATCCAGCAGGCCTCGGCGCGCTACGGCGTGGACGCCCGCCTGGTCAAAGCGGTGGTCCAGACCGAGTCCAATTTTGACCCCAGCGCGGTCTCCCGCGCCGGCGCGCAGGGTTTGATGCAGTTGATGCCGGCCACCGCCGCCGGCCTGGGCGTGGCCGATCCGCTGGATCCGGCCCAGAACATCGATGGCGGCGTGCGCCTGCTCCGCGATCTGCTGGCGCGCTACCACGGCAACGTGGATTACGCCCTGGCGGCCTACAACGCCGGCCCCGGCGCGGTGGATCGCTACGGCGGCATTCCGCCGTATCAGGAAACCCAGACCTATGTACCGCGCGTTCTGGGGCTGTTGAATGAATGGAGCGCCTGATGGCCGATACCCTTTTCTCCAGCGCCGGTTACCAAGCGGCGACTATGGCCCTCAACGGTTTAGCGCTGCGCCAGGAAATCGTGGGCCGCAACCTAGCCAACGTGGATACACCCGGCTATCAGGCGCAAGCGGTCTCATTTGAGGACACGCTTAAAAACGAGACCACCGTCAAAGCCGCCTTGGCGTTGACGGTGACCCACCCGGTGCATCTGCTGCCCAAGTCCAATTCCACCGATCTGGTTCGGATTGCGGCGCGCCCCGGCGGCAGCGCCCGCGCGGATGGCAATACCGTCGACGTTGACCAAGAGTTGACCGAGATGGCCGAGACCGGCATCCGCTACCAGGCCATGTCCCAGTTTGTCAGCGGGAAATTACTCCTGCTCAAATCCATCGCCAATGGGAGGTAATGACCATGTTTGAAAGTGTGGCTTTTCCGACCGCCGCGGCCCCGCCGGCGCGGGACCCGCGGCCACCCACCGGCGCCGGCGCCGCCGAGGCCAAGCCGACGCCCTTCAAGGACGTGCTCGCCTCCACCGAGGCGCCGGCCGAGCCGGAGGCCGAGCGCGAATCAGTGGAGCCGACCGAGCCGACCGAAACACCCGAACCGGCGGTGCCGGCCGACGACCCGGCTACCCTGGCCGCACTGGCGCTGCTGCTGCAGGCTCAGGCGCCGGCCCCCGCCAGCGACGTCATCACCGCCGCGCCCGACACGGAAACCGGCAGGGTGACCAGCCCGGCGGCCGCCCCGCTTCCTACGGCAGTGATGCTAGATAAAACGCCGGCCGCCGAGGCCGCGCCCGTCCCGGCCGGCGCCACTGCCGCCAACCCGGCCTCCCCGGAATGGGCGGCCCTGCTCCAGGAAGCCGCCGCGCGCGCCGATGTCGCCACCCTGTCGCCCGAAGCCCTGACTGGCGCGGCGGCGCCGGTGTCCCCGGAAGCGCCGCCCGTCAAAACGGCCAAAGCCGCGGCCGCCGTGACAACCGCCGAGCCGCAAATACCCAGCCTGTTGGGAAGCGCGGCCGCCGCGCCGCCAATGCCCAAGATCGAGCCGGCCCGCCTGGCGGAGGCTCAACTCCCCACCATCGCCCTGAGCCCGGAAGTGGTGCTGCCGCAAATCGTGCGCGGCGTGGACAGCATGGCCCGTTCCGGCGCCACCTCGATGCACCTGCAGCTCCATCCTGAAGCGCTGGGACGCATTGACGTGCGGGTGACCTCCGGCGCGGACGGTATGCGCGTCACGTTGACGGCCGACCAGGCCGCCACCAGCAGCTTGCTGCAGCACAACCTGGCCGATCTGCGGCACACCTTAACCGAGACCGGCCTGAGCATTGCCGGGTTGTCCGTGGGCGTGGGCCAGGGCCAGACCGGCCAGGGGTTCGGCTGGCAGCCGCCGACCCCGCCGCCAGCCAAGCCCGGTCCGGCCAGCCGTGGTGATGACCTGCCCCTCGCCGAGCCGGTCACCGGCTTAGCGCTGGCGGGCGCCGGCTCGCGCGTTGATTACCGCATCTGAGAGGGACCGTATGACCACCCAAGCCATCAATCCCGTCGCCAACGGCTACACCGCCACCGCCAAAGCCGCCGTCAACAGCCTGACCGAAGACGGTGGCACCCAGTTTATGCAGCTGCTCCTGGCGCAGCTCCGCAACCAGAACCCGCTCGACCCGGTGCAGGACAAGGACTTCATGGGCCAGGTGACCCAGCTTAATTCGTTCCAGGAATTGCAGAAAATGACCAAGCTGCTGCAGTCCCTGACGGATTCCAACCACCTGACCGAAGCCGCCGGCCTGATCGGCAAAACCGTCACCGTCCAGGACGCGGATGGGCAAACGCAGACCGGCCAGGTCACCGGCGTCACGCTGGACGGCGATGAGACCCGCCTGCTGCTGGGCAAGCGCCTGGTGTCGCTCTCCGCCGTCATCCGCGTGACGGATGGGAAGGCCTGACATGACCGAACCCATCCGCACGTATGGGCCGCGCCTGACCGGCCCCGCGCCGGCGGCTGGCGCTTCCCCCGCCGGGCCAAGCCCGGAGGCCGGCTTCAGCGCCGCGCTGGATCAGGCGCAGGTGCGCTTCTCCAATCATGCCCAGAAGCGCCTGGAGACGCGCGGCATCAGCTTGAACGACGACGGGTTGAGCCGGCTGGCTCAGGCCGTGGACCGCGCCGCGCAGCGCGGCGGGAAGGAGTCACTGGTCTTGATGGACGACCTGGCCTTCATCGTCAACGTGAAGAACCGGCTGGTCGTCACCGCCATGGACCAACAGGCCCGCGGCGAAGGCGTTTTTACCCAAATCGACAGCGTGGTGCTGGCTGACAAGCCCAAGACCACCGCTTAATCACCAAATGCAGGCTGGCCCTCTTGGAGGAGAGCCTGCCCCCATGATCACTTCCGGAGGTTTACCATGTTACGCTCCATGTTCACCGCGATCGGCGCCCTGACCATGCACCAGTCCTATATGGACGTCGTCGCCAACAATCTGGCCAACGTCAACACCACCGGCTTTAAAGGCAGCCGCGTCACCTTCCAAGACCAGATCTCGGAAATGCTGCAGGCCGGCTCCGGCCCCACGGCTTCCCTGGGCGGCCTCAACCCCACCCAGATCGGCTTGGGCATGCGGATGGGCTCCATCTCGGTCGGCTTTACCCAGGGCGCGCTCCAGAGCTCCGGCCGGCCCACCGACCTAGCGCTGCAAGGCGATGGGTTCTTTATCTATCAGGACGGCGTCACGCCCTACTACTCGCGTGACGGCGCCCTGGAGATGGACGCCGACGGTATCCTGGTGAACGCGTCCACGGGTATGCGCCTGCAAGGCTGGTCTGCCAGCGGCTCGGCCGCCACCATCAACACCGGCGACCCCATCGGCGATATCCAGATCCCGATCAACGCGTCGCTGGCGCTGTCCACCAACAATGCCACGATGCGCGGCAACATCGACTCGACGACCAACTCCTACAACAACACCATCGCCGTCTATGACGACCTGGGCGGCGTCCACACGGTCAATCTCACCTACACACTGGCCGCCACCGCCGCCACCGGCAACACCTGGAATGTCACCGCCACCAACGGGACCACCGGCGACACCATCGCGCTGCCGGCCACGCAGATAGTCTTTGACGGTCAAGGCCAGTACGTCTCCAACACCGGCGGCACGCTCACGGTTACGCCGGCCGCGACGACCGGCGCGCCGCCGTTCGACTTCACGCTCGATCTAACCACGGTCACGCAGCTCGCCACCCCCAGCGACGTCGCCCTGGCCAACCAAGACGGCCTGCAGGCCGGCACCCTGACCGGGTTCAAGGTCGCCGTCAATACCGGTCTGGTGGTGGGCATGTATTCCAACGGCCTGGAGCGGACGGTGGGCCAGGTGGCGCTGGCCAACTTCGTCAATCCCGGCGGCCTGGAGAAGATGGGCCAAAACTTGTTCTCGGCCGGCCTGAACTCCGGCGCGCCGAACATCGGCGCGGCCAGCACCGGCGGCCGCGGCACCATCATCTCCGGCTACCTGGAGGCCTCCAACGTGGATATGGGGCAGGAATTCACCAACATGATCCTGGCCCAGCGCGGCTTCCAGGCGTCCTCCCGGGTGATCACCACCTCGGATGAGATGCTGCAAGAGCTGGTGAACTTGAAGCGGTAATCCCGCTTGCGCGCGGGGCGGCCGGCCCTGAGCGGCGGCCGCCCTGCGCCTGACCATGTACCCGGTCCAAGGCGCCCCGCCCCCTCCCCCGCTTCAAAAAGCCGACGACAACGCGCTCGGCCTGCGCCTCAATCAGCGCTTGGTGGCCGAGGTGCTGCAGATCGCGGCCGACCATGTGGTGCTGGGTCTGGAAGGCGTGCCCGTTGTCGCGCGGCTGACGTCACCGGAACAGGCCGCCTTGTTGGCCGAGCGCCGCGCCGCCCAGTTTGTGGTGCGGGGTTTGTCCGACCAGGGCTTGGTGCTCCAGCTGCAGACGGCCGGCCCCGGGGCCGCGCCGGCGCCGCCGGCCCCGGAATTACTGCCCGCTTTGCTTCAGCAGGCTCAGCGGCCGGCGACGCCGGCGAATCTGCTCATCGCCCAGGCGCTGCTGAATCAAAACTTGCCGGTCACCGCCGAGCTGATGGACGAGCTGGCCGGCGCGCTCAACGGCGTGAAAGACTGGGGCGGCCCGCAAGCGCAGACTGCGGCGGGCGCCAAAGCCGCCGGCCTGCCCCTCAGCCCGGGAGCCCTCGATCTCTTAACCACCGCTTCCGACAACATGGGCGGAACCCTCAACCAACTCCAGGCTCAACTGCGCGCGCTGATTAAAACCGCGCTGCCGCCGCGCCTGGCGGAGTTGACCCAGACCGCGCTCGCGCTCGTCAACGGCTTGCCGCTGGAGGCCAGCCCGTCCGCGCCGGAACTGGCCGCGCAGCTCCGCAACTGGGTGGCCGCGGCGGGCCGCTCGCTGGAACACGCGCTGGCTGGGCCGCCGGCCGCCGCCAACCCAGCGGAGACGGGCCTCCTGGCCTTGACCCAGCTCCGGCAGGCGCTCACACAAGCCGCGCCGGCCCGGCCCGAATGGACCGCGCTGACCCACAGCTTGGATCAATTCCTGGAGGCGGCGCGCCTGGAACAGTTTCGCAACGTCGCCCCGCTGCGGCCGCCGCCGGACGGCCGCTGGTTGAGCCTGCATCTCCCCGTCCGCCAGCCGGCCGGCGAAAACGCCCAACTGCGCGTGGCTTACCAAACGAATGGCGGCGGCGACACCATCAATCCGCGGCACACCCGCCTGACCCTGGTCTTCCCAGTGACGGAAGCATCCACCATGCAGATCGATCTCATGGTGATCGACCACCAGATCGGCGCCTGGCTGACAGCGTCGGACGAGGCGCTGCGCGGGGAGGCCGAGGCCGAACTCCCCGACCTGGCGACCGGCCTCGCCACGCTCGGCTTCAGTTTGAAGACTGCTCGGTGTGAAGTGGGCCAGCCGGCGCTGGCCCCGGAGCCGGCCGACACCCCCCGCCCGGCGCCGGCCCATCGCATCAACGTTAAGGCCTAGCATGCCGCGCCCACCCCGCCCGCTGCGCGCCCCGGTCGCCCGCCCGCAAGCCGTCGCGCTGGGCTACAACCCGGACCACGATGACGCGCCGCGCGTCCTGGCCTCCGGCCAGGGCCGCATCGCCGAACAGATCCTGGCCGCCGCGCGCGAAAACAACATCCCAATCCGGGAAGACCCGGTGCTAGCCGCCGCGCTGGCGACGATTGAACTGGATGCCGTGATCCCGCCCGAGCTGTACGCCGTGGTCGCCGAGGTCTTGGCCTACGTGTATCGCGTCCAGAAGCGCTCGACGGCGCGCTGACAACCCGCCCGGCTGATCGTCCCATCCGCCCTGGCGCGCCGCCGCCGGGAATCAAAAACTCCCGCGCCTGAGCGCGGGAGTTTTCATCAGCGTGGCCGGCCGCCGTCAAACGTGAACGTACACCCGGCCTTGAATGGGATCCGCCCGGTTGAAGTTCCGGATTTTGTCCAGCGTCGGCCGGTCCACTTCTTTGCCGCTGGTCGCCAGCAACAAGCCGCGGCCGGTGTATAAGTCGCGGGTCAGCACCATGCCTTCGCGCAGTTCCGCCGGGTCCACCCGCATTTCCGTGCCGGATTGCGCCGCAACGCGCCGCTCATCCAGGTAGCGGATAAACTCGCGCACCAGGCGCGGATCGAAGCGGTGGCCTTCGCCCTGGAGCAGCACTCGGCGTTCGCCGCCGTATTTCTCGTACGCGTCCACCAGCGCGATGATGCGGGCGCCGATGGGGATCGACTCGCCGGCCAGACCATCCGGATAACCGCGGCCGTTGTACCATTCCCCCTGATGCCGCACCAGGCGGGCCACAGTCGTCAAACTAGGGATAGTGGACAGCAGGGCCGCCCCCAAAAGCGGGCTCTGCTTGATCAGCTCCTGGTCTTCGCGGCTGAGGCTGTAGGTATCTTTATGAAAGACCCGGTCCGGCATGCCGAGCTTGCCGATATCGTGCAGGCTGGCGGCGAGCTCCACATCGCGCTGTTCGCTCTCGGTCAAGTGCACGGCGTGGGCCAGCCAGCGGGCCGCTTCGGCCACCCGCTGCGCGCGGCCGGCCATCGATGAGTTCCGCAGCTCCTGCACCCCGGTCAACAGCCGGATCACGTCCAGGAGGTTTTCTTCCAGCTGCAGGTTCTTGCCCGCAATCTCAGCCGTGCGTTCAGCCACTTTCTTTTCCAGCGCTTCATTCATCGCGCGCAGCTGGATGGCCTGACTGACGCTGAGTTCGTACAACCGCCGGTTTTCGCGCAGCAGATCATGATACTGGACGCTCTCGCGCAGCACCGCCCGGAACTCTTCGTTATCCCAGGGCTTCGTCATGTAGCGGTAGACGTGGCCGCCGTTGATAGCGGCCACCGCGGTGCGCGTGTCCGCGGAAGCCGTCAACATGATGCGGATGGTATCCGGCCACCGCTGCCGCAGACGCTTAAGCACATCCACGCCGGGCAGATCGGGCAGATTTTGATCCACGATCGCCACCGACACGCGCTCCCGCTCCAGCACACTCAGCGCTTCCTCGGCCGTGGCCGCCGTCAGGACCCGGTAGCCTTCGCGCCGGATCAACAGCGTCAATACGACCAGCAAGGCCTCGTCGTCGTCCAGGATCAGGATGGTTGCGTCAGCCATACGCGTTAGTGACCGTGCTCGTCGGCGGGCGGCGCGCCGGCCGGGTTGGCGCGCCCCCACAATTGCTTCAGCAGTTCCGGCGCCAGCGCGTCCGCCGGCGGCCGCGCGGCCGCGCGGTTTTGGGCTTGCACCGCGTCGCACAGCTCCCGGCGCAGGATCGTCACCGACTTCGGCGCCGCAATCCCCAGCCGCACCTTATCGCCGTCCACGCCCAGCACGGTGATTTCAATCTGCTCGCCCGTGCCAGGCACGGTCAAGACCAAGCCGTCCTCAGGCCGTCGCGTCAGCACGAGCATGGCTCACCTCATTCACGGGCGGCTGCGCGGCCACAACATCCAGCACTTGCCTGGCCGAGTAACCGGAAAGCGACAAGATCACCTGGCGGGCCAACCCGGTCGCGGGATTGATCACCACCGGACCCAGCAAGTTGGCGGTCAAGAGCGGCGGCTCACGCTGGACGTTAAGGATGATCAGCCATTGCAGATCGCCGCCGGCCTCGGTCTGAAGCGCCAATTGATCGGCTTCCATCAAGTGCGGGGCGTAGTCGATCTTCACCAGCCAGGGGCTGACGACGGGCAAAGACAGGTTGGGCTCATCCTGGGAGACCAACAGCGCCATCGGGGCCAGCTCCGGCGGCCGCTCCAGCGTAAAGTGGCGCCACTCAGGGCAGCCCACCAGCCCTTCGGGAAAGAATACGGGGGACGGTGCGGATGGTTCAGTCGCCATACTTACCTCTTAGCCTAGCGCAGATAATCGAACAAGCTCTGCGTCACAGATTTGCTGCCCACCTGCAAGACGGTCTGATAGACCGTTTCCTGGTGTTTCAAGAGCGAGATCGCCTCGGCCATGTTCACGTCTTCTTTGTGGGTCAGCAGGTTCTTGAGCGCGACCTTGGTCTGCTCCAGGCGATCCATCTCCGTTTGCAGTTGATGCTGGCGGGCGCCATTGGTAGTCCGCGCGTCTTTGACGCCGGTGATTTCAGTATACAAGGTATCGAGCGCCGTTTGGAGGCCGGCCCGGTTAAAGACCGGCGCCGCCAACTGAGTATAGACGCCGGCCAGCGCATCCAGGAACGGCGTCAAAGCTGTTTCAGGATTGACGTTCACCTGCATCGTCTGGCTGGGCGCGATGCTTTGGCGCATCTGCCCGGTGGGCGCGGTGAAGTTTTCAACCACCACCGGCGCCAGCGGATTGGTCGTATCCAGCGTATACGGCTGGGTGTTGACCTCAAACCCGGCGAAGATGTACTTGTCCTGGTGCTTGGTGTTGCCGACGTCGACGGCATGCTGGAGGATGCCGGCCACTTCCTGGGCCAAGGCGTCCCGCTCGGCCACACCCAAAGTGTCGGACAGCCCCGGCAAAGTCAGCGTATGGGCGCGCGTCCCAATCTCCACCAGGTCTTTGAGCGCCAGTTCGTTGGCGTTCAACCAGTCCCGGGTGACGTAACTGGTGTCGAGGTAGGCCTGGTTGGTGGCCAGGGTCGAGCGCATGCTCAGGGAGGCGACCGCGACCGTCGGGTTGTCGGCCGGCGTCTGGATGACCTTGCCCGTCGCCACCCGGGTCTGCAGCTCGCTGAGCTGCTCGAGGCCGTCGCTCATATAGCCAATCGAGTTTTCGGCCAGCATCCGATTTGTGATTCGCATTGTCGTCTACCTCCTCAACTGCCGCGCTGACCGTGAGCTTACAATCCGACCCGGCCCATGCCGTTGATAATCCGGTCCAGCATGTCGTCCATGGTCGTCATCAGGCGGGCCGCGGCGTTATAGGCCCGCTGGGCTTGAGCCAGGTTGGCGGCTTCCTCATCCAGATTAACGCCGCCCACCGATTCCCGCTGTTTGTCCAGCGAGTCGGCCACCAGGCCTCGATCCTCCGCGGCCGAGACGGCGTGCCGAACCTCCAGACCCAGCACCCCCACCAGGGCGGTATAGGACTGGTTCAACGTGGCGGTGTTGCCGTTGGCCACCAGCCGGCTTTGAATATCAAAGATAGCGCGCGCGTTGTTGCCATCGCCCGGCGCGTTGGCGCTTTGGGCGGCGGCGATGTTCGCCACATCCGCCTTGATCTGGCTGCTGAGCCGCAGGTTGAGCGCCGTAATCGGCGTCACTAAGAAGCTCGGGTTATTGGCGACGGCCGGCGCCGGGTTGGCGGGCGCCGTCGTGTCGGGCGGCTCAAAGAAGGGGATGCCCGTGGCGGCCCCATTCAGCGCGAAGCCGGTCACATGCGCCGCGTTCACCTGGGCAAATAAGGTCTGGGCAAAAGTGTCGAGCGCGGTCTGCTGTCCCACCACCACCCGGTCGCGCGCATCCAGCAGGCCGGCCAGCTCACCGCGGGGCACATTAAACGGCTGGCCATCCTGCCAGCCCAGGCGCGCCAAACGGGCCGGGTCCGTCGCCGTCGGGCCGACATTGGCGGTCACGGCCAAGGTGGTCGCGCCCATCACCAGCACATGCCCGCCGATGGAGACGATCATTTCGCCGTTGGGCTGCATGTGCGATTCCGCGCCGGCCACTTCGGAGAGCTGGTCCAGCAGACGATCCCGCTCGTCCAGCAAGTCGTTGGGCTCGTCTCCCACCGCCATCACCCGCGCAATTTCCACATTCAGCGAGGCCACGGTCGAAGCCATGGTATTGATGTCTTCCACCCGCTGGCGCACCGCCAAATCCTGATCCGTCCGCAGCGTGCTCAGCGCCGTCGCGCGCCGATTGACCCCGTCCACCAACGCCTGGCTTCGTTCGACCAAATCCGCGCGCAAGGCCGTGTTGGTGGGATCAGCGCTCACGGACTGCCAGCCCGACCAGAACGCGTCCAGTTTGGGCAATAAGCCGTCGGTGGTGTTCTCGGCCAAAGCCGCTTCGACTTGCTGCAGCGTATCGCGTTCGGCCTCCCAGCGTTTGGCATCGCCCAACTCACGGCGGAACCGGCCGTCGAAAAATTCCAGATTGAACCGCTGGACGCGATCCACCATGACGCTGCCGCCATACTGGCCGGGCGTGCTGTCGCGGCGCAGGTTGGGCGGCGCATACGGCAGGCCGGCCACCAACACCGCTTGCTGCCGACGATAGCCGGGCGTGTTGGCATTGGCGACGTTGTGCTCAATGACCTGCATCACGTTCTGCTGGCTCAGCACCGCCCGCAGCGCTAAATTGATCCCATAGAATGTCGAAGGCATAGCGTCCTCGTCC
>JAGOBN010000741.1 GCA_017999235.1 Anaerolineales bacterium
GGTCTCAGATTGCAAATAAAACGGCCGTGACAGAGATGAGTTGGTAGTGAGCAGCTGGCGGTAGGCGGCTGACCTGCCCAGCGCGACTTCCCGCAGGCCGGGCCCCTGTCCAGGTGGAGCGCAGCCCGCGCGCTTTTGGCGCGGGCGAGAACACCTGGATAGGGTGGCCGGAGGGAAGAGCCTGAGGCAGGTCGGTCCGCCCCGCCAGCGCCGGTGGTGTCAGTTGGCGGCTCCCTTCTCGCTCAAGGCTTGGCGATCCTTGGCGCGGTAGCTGGCGCCGGTGATCAGGATCACATGCGCCCGGTGTGCGAGCCGATCCAGGCCGGCACTGGCCAGGAGCGGATCGCCGAACCAGGCGGCCCACTCGGCTGGGGCGCGATTGGAAGTGATCAAGATTGAACCGTGCTCGTAGCGCTCGTTAATCAGGTCATACAGATCTTGGGACGCCTGGGGCTGCATGGGCTTGAGGCCGAAGTCATCCAGCACGAGCAGGTCAGCGCGGACGTAGGTGGCCAAGCGCTTGTCGTAGGTGTTGTCAACGCGACCCGCGTTGAGATGGCGCAGCAGGCGATGGGCATCGGTGAAGACCACGTCAAAGCCGCGTCGGCAGGCTTCGTGCGCCAGGGCTTGCGCCAAATGACTTTTGCCAACCCCGGTCGGGCCGCATAACAAGATGTTGCGGTGGTCACGCAGGTAGTGGCCGGCGGCCAGGTCATAGATCTGCTGGCGGTTCAGGCTGGGATTGAAAGCAAAATCAAAGGTCTCCAGGGTCTTGCTGGAGTTGAGCGCCGCGCGGCGCAGGCGCATGGCGAGCTGCTTCTGGCCGCGGCGTTCGATCTCGTCTTCCAGGAGCCGTTCGAGAAAGTCGCCGTAGGTCCAGTGTTCAGCGATGGCCTGCTGTGTGCGCAGCTCCAGTGTGTCCAGGACACCCGAGAGCCGGAGCGCTTTGAGCTGCGGGACCAGGTGCTGTTTCAGTTCCATGCCGCGCCTCCCAGGATGTTGTGCGCCAGTTCTTCCGGGGTGCGGGCAAAGATCAAGTCGCCGGCCGGCGGCGGTGTGAGCGGCGGCAAAGGCTGTTGATCGCGGCCGGCCTGCAGCCAGCGGCGCAGGGTGGCGCACTGGGTGTCGCCTTGGGCCAGGCCGAGGGCGCAGGCGGCTTCCAGTCGGGCCGGCGAGAAGTCTTCGGCCAAACGGAGAATACGCAAGGCTGAACGGAGGCGATCCACCGGTCGGTCGGCGAGCAGTTCCGCCACGACCTGGGCGGTGGCCGGCCCAATGGCGTTGGCGCGAGCCTGGCACGTAGGCCGGCTCCAAGTCAGGGCCTGGGTCTGGTTTGGCGGAAGGTGGTCAGGCTGAGTAAGCCGCTGGCCGGGCGTCGCCGCGCGGGGGTGCGTGGCGACCAACTCAAAACGCTCGGTAAACAGGCGGATTTCCTGCAGCCCGGCGCGCAGCCAGAGCGTCTGGCCGAGCAAGCGGTGCGGGGCTGAGTAGTAGGCCTGCTCGAAGATCACATGCCCGTCGCGGGGCAGCCGGCTGGCTTTCCAGATCGCCGGGGCGTAGGCCGTGGGCGGCAACGGCCGCAGCGCCGGGCGTTCGACCTGGCTAAAGCGTTCGAGTGGGACCGCGCGGGTAGTGCCGTGGATGCGGGTGCCAGCGGTGTGCTGGAGCCAGTCCCAGAGTTGGCGATTGGCGGCCGGCAGCTCGGGTTCGCCTTCCAGCAGCGGGATGAAACTTTGCTTGATGTAGCCCACCCCGCCGCGTTCGACCTTGCCTTTGTGCTGGGGCTTGCGCGGCAGGCAGGGGTCGATCAGGAATCCATAGTGCTCAGCGCACTCCCGGTATGACTGCTGGACGCTGGCGTCTTGATCGCGGGCATAGGCGCGGATGATTGCCGTTTTCAGGTTATCCAACACTACCCGGTGCGGGACGCCGCCGAAGTACTCGAAGGCGCGCTGATGGCCTAGCAGCCAGGTCACCAGTTTCTGATCGAACGTGAACTCGGCATACATGTGCCGGCTCCAAGCCAGGAGCATCACGAAGACCCAGGCCTTGCGCCGCTGGCCCGTGGCGGGGTCGCGCAAGTAACCAATGAAGCCGAAGTCCACTTGGGCGACTTCGCCGGGCTCGGTCTCGATACGGCCTACCACCGGCGGCGGCGGCTGGTTCGTGCGGATCGATTCGACCAGCCGCCAGACGGCGGACCGGCTGGCATTCAAGCCGGGATGGTGCTGGTTGAGCAAGCCCCGGATCGCGCCGGGGCCGCGGCCCTGTTCATGAAGCGTCGCCGCTTCGGCCCGATAAGCTTCCAACCCGGAGCTATTGGGGTGGCGCCCTCGGCGCCGGCCCGTTTGGTACGTGTTCGTGCGCAGGGTTTCGAGGTCCGCCAGGTCTGGCAACAGGCCAGTCAGCAAGTTATGGCTTTCGGCCCAGTTGGCATACGCCCGGACCGTGTTGATGCTCATATGCAGCGCACGGCTTATAGCATTGCGGGACTCGCCGGCCCGTAGCCGGCGGAGCAATTCGGACAGATCCATGGTCGATAGTCTCCACAGGTTCATCGCCTTCTCCTCCAGGAAGGCCGGGAGGATAAAGCGACTGGGAGACCCGCGCCGGGTACATCCCTTGGCCGAGGCGGGGCACATCACCTTGCCGAGGAGGGCCATATCACCTGGCCGAGGCGGACTGCATCACCTAGCCGAGGAAGGCTATATCAGTGTATCCCGAGGAGTGACATCCCTGGCACCGCGCTGGCGCGTC
>JAGOBN010000081.1 GCA_017999235.1 Anaerolineales bacterium
GTGCTGCTGCCGGAGACCAGCCCGGAGGCCGCCGTGGCGGTGGGCGAACGCCTGGGCCGCGCGGTGCGCGAAGCTTCACAGGCCTGGCTCCAGCCCGTCACCGTGTCCATCGGCGTGGCCACCCGCCCGCCGCACGCCGACTTGGCCAACCTGCTGTCCGCGGCGGAAGCGGCGGCCGCCGCCGCCAAGAGCCAGGGCCGGAACCGCGTCGTCCTGCCCTCCGCCTCCAATGAGTAGCCAGGTGTATGGCCGCTGACCTGTTCTCAGTGGTTGGCCGGGGGGTCTTGATCACGGGCGGGAATGGCGGCCTGGGGCGCGCTCTGGCCTTGGGCTTTCAGGCCGCCGGCGCGCGCGTGGCGGTTACCGGCCGCAATCCCGCCAAGCTGGCCGCCATCCGCGCGGAGCTGGCCGATCCCGAGGCGGCCTACCCGCTCGATGTGCGTGAGGAAAGCGCGGTCGCGGAGGTGGTTGCGCGGGCGGCCGAACGCCTGGGCGGGCTGGATATCCTGGTGAACAACGCCGGCCTGTCTCAAGGCGGCGGCACCCTGGAGCTCACCCGCGCGGATTGGCAGGCGGTGCTGGACGCGCATTTGACCGGGTCGTTTCTGTGCGCGCAGCAGGCGGCGCGCCACATGCTGGGGCGCGGCGGCAAGCTCATCAATATCGGCTCCATGTACGCGCTGTTTGGCGCGCCGGCCTTTCCGCATTACGCCGCCGCCAAGGCCGGCGTGCTCGGCCTGACGCGCTCCCTGGCCGTGGAACTCGCGCCGCACAACATTCAAGTCAACGCGCTTCTGCCGGGCTGGTTTGAAACCGACCTGACGCGCGCCACCTTTGCCTCGCCGGAGGGCGAGTACATCCGGCGCAAGACGCCGGCCGGCCGGTGGGGCGCGCCGGCCGATTTGCTGGGGGCGGCCTTGTTCCTGGCCTCGGCCGCGTCTAATTTTGTCACCGGCGCGGCCCTGCCCGTGGATGGCGGCTACGCGGCGGCGGATCGGTGGCGCCCGGAATGAGGCGCGGCCCAGTTCCTTCTCAGGCGGATATCCATGCCAGCCACTGAAACTCCCGCGGTTGTGATTGTGGGCGCCGGCCCGGCCGGCTCCGCCCTGGCGTATTTCCTGGCCTCGGCCGGCCTGGCCGTGCGCTTGCTGGATAAGGCGGAATTCCCGCGCGATAAAACCTGCGGCGACGGCCTCTCCCCGCGGGCCTTGCACGTGCTCCGGCGGATCGGCGCGCTGGAGGCGGTGCTGGCGGCCGGCTTCCGGGTGAACCGGCTCAAGGTCTACGCGCCGGACGGCGCCTTTTTTGATTGCCCGATCCCGGCGCACGCGGGGCTGGCTGATTTCGCCATGGTCCTGCCCCGCTATCAACTGGATGATCTCATCCGCCAGCGCGCGGTGGCGGCCGGCGCCGTCTTCCAGCAGGCCACGGTCAGCGAGGTGCTGCGGGACGCCGCCGGCCGGGGCGTGGGCGTGCGTCTGACGGATGGGACGGAGGTGCGCGCGCGCGCCGTGGTGCTGGCGACGGGCGCCGCGACGGCGGTGCTGGAACGCGCCGGGCTGGCGCCGGCCGCGCCGACCTTGGGCCGCGCCGCCCGCACCTATTTCACGGCCATGCACGGCCTGGAAGACGCGGTCGAATTCCACTTTGACTCGGTGCCGCTGCCGGGCTACGGCTGGGTCTTTCCTACTTCACCCACCACGGCCAATGTCGGCGCCGGCTATTTTGTGCGCGCCGGCGGCCGGGCCCCGCACGCTTCGCCGCGCCAGACCTTCGATGAATTCGTGGAGAACCCGTATGTGGCCGGCCTGTTGGCCGGCGCCCAGCCGGCCGCGCCCGTGAAGGGCTTTCCGCTGCGGCTGGATTTCCCCACCGCGCGGCTGGCCGCGCCCGGCATCTTCATGGTCGGCGAGGCGGCCGGCCTGGTGAACCCGCTCACCGGCGAGGGGGTGGATTACGCCCTCGAGTCGGCCGAAGTGGCGGCCGCCACCCTGCTCGAGGTGCTGCGCGCCAGCCCGCCGCCGGAGCGCGCCGTGGAGACCTACACCCGCGCGCTGCGCGCCCGCTTCCAGCGCGGCTTTGTCAACATCGGCCGCGTCCGGGATTTGTATTTCCAGCCGTGGGTGCTGAACCGCTTTGTGCGGGCGGCTAACCGCTATGCCGCGCTCAAACTGCAGATCGTCAACATCGCCCTGGGGAATGTGGACGCGCTCACCGCGCTGCGGCCGGGGACGCTGTGGCGGGTGGTCTTTGGATAAGATGACGCCCTCCCTGGCGGGCCAGCTGGCTGTCCTCACCGGCGCGGGCCGGGAGCCGGGCGCCGGCCTGGCGCTGGCGCTGGGCCGCGCCGGCGCGCGCGTGGTGCTGGTGGACCTCAACCCGGCGGCCGTCCAGCGCGTGGCGGATACGCTCACGGCGGCCGGCGCTGAGGCGGATGTTCAAATCGTGGATGTGGCCAACAAACTGGCCGTGCAGACGCTGCTCTACACGCTCTTGGAGGCGCACCCGCGCCTTGATCTGTTGATCAACGCCGCCAGCCACGCGCCGCGCACGCCGGCCCTGCGGCTTGACGAGGCGGAATGGAACCGCACGCTGGACGTCACGTTGAAGGGCGCGTTTCTGATGGCGCAGACAATGGCGCGCGCCATGCAGGCCACCGGCGGCGGCGTCATCATTAACGTTCTGCGGCCGGAAGCCGAACTGCCGGCGGCTTTGCGCGCGGCCACGGCCGGCCTGCGCGCCCTCACCGCGGCCCTGGCCGTGGAATGGGCGCCGCTCGGCGTGCGCGTCGCCGCGCTGTCCGTGGGCGAGCCGGCGGCGGCCGCCGCCGCGCTGTTCCAACTGCTGGCCGCGCCGCAAGCGGCTGAAGGATAGACCATGACCTCTTTGATCACGGTTCGCACCGATGACCGCCTGCGCCTGGCCGGCGCGCTGTTGGCGGCCAGCGATTGGCCCGAGTACGAGCAGACGGTTAAAGCCTATAAGCCGCATCGCGTCGCCGACGCGGCCGCCAAGGCGTTTGCCGCGCTGCGCGGCCACCCGGCCGTGCAGGCGGCGCGCGCGCTGGCGGGCCAGGGTGAGGGGCTGGATCAGTTGTACAGCCAGGCGCTCACCGGGGAATGGCCGGATGGTCAGACGGCGGCGGTGGCCGCTTTCCGGGAGGCCGCCGGCCTGGAGCTTTTTGTGGCTGAATACGCGGCCGATTTTGAGCAGGCGGAGGCGGACGCGCGCGCCGTGCTGGCCCGCGCTGACCTGGGGCAGTTCCTGGTGGACCTGGCCGGCCCCGCCGCCCGCGCCTGGGTGTTTACCCCCAACTTGTTGTTCCCCGGCCGGCAGCGCGTGGCCGGCCTTGCGCCGGCGGAACTGGTGGTGGCCTCCCACCCGCCCATCGCCTGGGGCAGTTCACAGCCCTGGCGGTACAGCGAGCGCCCGGATGAGGCGTTAGCCTTGATCAGCGAGGCCTTTGCGCGCCGCGTGCTGGCGCAGGCCGGCGTCACGGCCGAGGTGTGGGGCGCGGCCGCGGCGGTGCTGTTCTTGCGCGAGGCAGAAGGCCCGGCCGCCGGCGACCAGTATCTGGTGATGGAGAAGAAGGCCCGCGGGTTGAAGACCCTGCCGGCCGCCGTCGCCGCCCTGGAGCCGTTGCTGGCCGCCCGCCGCGCCGGCCAATATCCGGGCGGCGTACGCGATTACGCCGGGCAATTGACGGTTTAAACTGCCTGGACCGCCGCGGTCTCTCTGAGGGGTTGATCGATATGGCCTATTCACTTGATCTGGAAGAAATGGAAGGCCGCTGGATCGCGCATGTGGCCGAGCTGCCCGGCGCCTTCGCCAGCGGCGCGACCGTGGACGCGGCGGCGGCGGCGGCCCCGCGCGCGATCCTGGAGTATCTGGTGTGGAGCGAGGCCCCGGCCTCCCAGCCGCTCGCGCCGGCGGCCGTGGTGCGCGAGATTGTCCGCGCCTGGGAGTACGCGCCGGATTACGAGGTCAACGCTTTCTTTGCCGCCGACCGCCCGCCGTTGACCGAGGCCGATGTGGACGCCGCCCGCCGGCTGCTCTATCTGGCGCAGGCGGAAATGCTGGACGCGTTCCTGGGGGTCGCGGACGCCGACTTGCATCGGATCCTGCCGGGCGAAGACCGCTCCATCTCCGACCTGTTGCGCCATGTGGCCGCCGGCGAGAATTGGTACCTCGATCACTTCGGCCTGGCGCATCCAACCGTCGGGGAGGTGGTGGACCCGCTGGGCCGGCAGCTGCTCGCGCGCCAGCAGCTGCTGGACGTGCTGCCGCATCTGACGGGGGATGAGCGGGTTGTGATGGTCAACGGCGAACTGTGGTCGCCGCGCAAAATTGTGCGCCGCGCGCTCTGGCATCAACGCGAGCACGCCGCGCAAATCCTCGGGCTGCGCGCCCGTTTTCGTGAGGAGCAAGGCCATGTTTGAGCGCTATGCCACGTTACGCTTGCTGCGCCGCACCGCCCACGATCTGGCAGCCGAGATCGCCCAGACCACGGCGGAGGCCGCGCTGTGGCGGCCGGCCGAGGGCGAGTGGAGCGTCCATGAGACGCTCACCCACCTGCGCGATGCCGAGCGCCAGATCTTTCTGCCCCGGCTGCAGCGCGTGATGGCCGAAGACCGGCCGGCCCTGGCCGTGTTTGATGAAGCCGCCTATCACCAGAAAAACTGGAACCCGGCCGAGCCGCTTGCGCAAATCCTGGCGGACTTTGTGGCGGACCGCGGCGCGGAGGTGGCGCTGCTGGAGGCCGCCGGGGATTGGGGGCGGGTGGGCGTCCACCAGACGCGCGGCCCGGTGACGCTGGCCTGGCTGGCCGAGTACGCGGTGGGCCACACCTGGGAGCATCATTCACAGATCCTGCGCGCCCGGCTGAGCTGGGAGACGCGCCGTGCCTGACCGTTCAGCGGTGTCGGACGCGCAGCTGCTGGAATACCGGGCGCTGCTGCTGCGCCGGCTGGCCCAGCAGGCGGAGGCGTTTACGGCTCTGACCGCGGCGCTGCCAGCCACGGAATGGCAAACCCGCCGCGCGGCGGATGGGACGCCCCTCGATCAACTCTTCAGGCACGTCCGGGATGCCGAGGGCATGGCCTATTGGCCGCGCCTGCAGCGCATTTTGACGGAAGACGGGCCGCACCTCGACCCCTTCCCGCATCACCGCTGGTCGTTGGAACAGCCCCGCCCGGAGGAAACGCTGGCCGCGGTCCTGGCGAGTTTCCTCCAGACGCGCGCGGAAGTGCTGGCGCGCCTGCAAACGCTGGACCCGGCCGGCTGGAGCCGGCTGGGGTTTCATCCCCCCACCGGTCCGCGCACCGTGCAGTGGTGGGTGGAGCGGCTGTACACCCACGCCCGCAACCATCTGCTCAATCTGCAGGAGGCGGCCGCGCCGCGTATCGCGCGGCCGGACCCCTACGCGCAGGATCTGGGCTAAAAGGTGATGGCGCACTTCCTCACCGACCCGCAATACCGCGCCCTGACGGCGGTGTGCGAAGCGCTGATCCCGGCGGTGGACCGCGCCGACGATCCGGCCGGTTTCTGGCGCCGCGCCGCCCCGGACCTGGACATCCCCCGGCTGGTGACGCGCGCCGTGCGCGATTGGCAGGGCGCGGAGCAGCAGCGTGAATTGAAGCAGCTGCTCGATCTGCTCAGCGGGCCGGCCGGGACGGGCGGGTTGACGGGCCAGTTTCGCGCCTTTGCGGAGCTGCCCTTAGCGGCGCGCGAGCGCGCCCTGCAAGCGTGGGCCGTGTCGCCGCTGCCGCCGCTGCGCCGCGCCTTTCAAGGCCTGAAGCGCTTGACGACGGCCCTGTTTTACACCGCGCTGGATGAGACCGGCCGCAATCCCAATTGGGAGGCGCTGGATTACCCCGGGCCGCGATTGCCAGTTGGGCCGCCGCCGGCCAAGCGCCTGCGGCCGCTGGCCGTGACCGCCGACACCACCCTGACCTGTGATGTAGTGGTGGTGGGCTCGGGCGCGGGCGGGGGCGTGGCCGCCGGGGAGCTGGCGCGCGCCGGCTACGATGTGATCGTGTTGGAGAAGGGCGGCTACTTCGCGGCCGAAGATTTCGATGGCGTGGAGTACACCGCCTATCAGCGTCTGTATGAGAATCAGGCGATCCTGGCCACCCGTGATTTGGGCGTGATTGTGCTGGCCGGCTCGGCGTTGGGCGGCGGCACGCTGATCAACTGGGGCGCCTCTTTCCGCACCCCCGAGCATGTGCGCGTGGAATGGGAGCGCGAGCACGGCTGTGACGGTTTGACCGGCGCGGAGTTTACCGCCGCGCTGGACGCCGTGACCGCCCGGCTGGGCGTCAACACCGAGGCCGCCTGGCCCAGCCCGGAGGCGGGCTTGCTGGAGCGCGCGTGTGACCGGCTCGGTTTGGGCTGCGGCGTCATCCCGATCAATACCCCCGCGTGCGCGGATCCGGCGCTGTGCGGCTGGTGCGCCTTCGGCTGCGCGGCCGGCCGCAAGCAGAGCACGCTGGAGACCTATCTGGCGGACGCCGCCGAGCACGGCGCGCGGATTGTCGTTGGGGCCGAAGCGCGCCGCGTGTTGCTGGATGGCCGGCGGGCGGCCGGGGTGGAGGCCGGGGTCGGCGCGCACACGCTGACAGTTAAAGCGCGGGTGGTGGTGGCCGCCGCCGGCGCCCTGCACACGCCGGCCCTGCTGCTCCGCAGCGGCCTGGGCAACCCCAACATTGGCCGGCACTTGCGCCTGCATCCCACTGTGGCGGTGGTGGGCGATTACCCGGAAGCGGTGGAGCCGTGGCGCGGTCCACTGCTCACCCGGTATGTGAACCAGTGGGCGGATTTGGACGGCCGGCATTACGGCGTCGTCATCGAACATGCGCCGGCGCACCCCGGCCTGATCGGCTTGGGCACGGTCTGGCGTTCCGGCGAACAGCATAAGCAGGCCATGCGGCGCGCCCAGCACAGCGCTTTCTTCATCGCCATCACGCGCGACCGGGCGGGCGGCCGGGTGACGCTGGATCGGCAGGGCCGGCCGGTGCTCAACTACCAACTCTCTGCCGCCGATGGCCGGCATCTGCTGCGCGGCCTGCAGGCCGGTTTCCAGCTGCACGCGGCGGCCGGCGCCACGGAGATCAGCGGCCCGCATTCCGGGCTGGCGCCGTTTCAGCCGGCCGGCGGCGGCCTGGAGCGCTATTTTCAGCAGGTGGCGCGCGCCGGCCTGGACGCCAACCGGCTGACCATTTTTTCCGCGCACCAGATGGGCGCGTGCCGGATGGGCGGCCGGCGAGCGGCGGCCGCGCTCACACCGCAAGCCGAGAGCTGGGACGTGAGCAACCTGTTCGTGGCCGACGCTTCGGTCTTTCCCACCGCTTCCGGCGTCAACCCGATGATCACGATCATGGCCCTGGCCCACCGCACGGCCCAGGTGGTCAAAACGCGGCTGCCGTAGAGCCGCGCCCTGGCACGGCGCTACCCGATACCACGAGGGTCCTATGCCCGATCAATTTATCCTCACCGAAACGCGCGGCGCCGTGGGGCTGGTGCGCCTCAACCGGCCCAAAGAACTAAACGCCCTCAACGCCAGCCTGATGGCGGCGCTGGCGGCGGCGCTGGCCGCCTTTGACGCCGATCCCGCCCTGGGCGCGCTGGTGATCGCCGGCAGCGAGCGCGCCTTTGCCGCCGGCGCCGACATCAAAGAGATGGCCGGCGCCAGCGCCGTGGACATGCTGACACGCGACAGCCTCGATCACTGGGACCGGCTGCGCCAATTGAAGAAGCCGCTCATCGCGGCCGTGGCCGGCCACTGTCTGGGCGGCGGCTGTGAACTGGCGATGACGTGTGATCTGATTGTGGCGGCCGAGACCGCGCGCTTTGGCCAGCCGGAGATCAACCTCGGCGTGATCCCGGGCGCCGGCGGCACGCAGCGTCTGACGCGCGCGGTGGGCAAGGCCCTGGCAATGGAGATGGTGCTCAACGGCCGGCTGATCACGGCCGACGAGGCCTATCGCTTTGGCTTGGTGAACCGGGTGGTGCCGGCTGAAGCCTATTTGGATGAAGCCCTGACCCTGGCCGCGCAAATCGCGGCGCGTGCGCCGTTGGCCGTGCGCCTGGGCAAAGAGGCCGTCAACCACGCCTTCGAGACGCCGCTCACCGAGGGCCTGGCCGCCGAGCGCCGGGCCTTTTACTTCCTCTTTTCCACCGAGGATCAAAAAGAAGGCATGGCCGCCTTCGTGGAGAAGCGCAAACCCCAGTGGAAAGGGCGGTGACAGCCATGCGCGTGGAGTCGCTCGCCTGTCCGAAGTGCGGGGCGCCCCTGCACCTGGAGGCCGGCCAAGCCCTGATCGTGTGCTTGTACTGCAATTCCATGGTCCGGGCGATGGGTACACCGCTGGTGAGTACACCAGCGCCCGCGAACGCGCCGGCGCCGCTGGAGGTGGAGCGCGAACTGCCGGAGGCGGATCTGGAGGCTGTGAAAAAAATGCTGGCCGCCGGGCAACGGGCCGAAGCGCTGGCCGCGTATCAGCGGCTGACCGGGGCCGAGGCCGCCGAAGCGCAGGCCACCCTGGATCAGCTGGGCCGCCAGTTGACGGCGGCCACGCTGTTGCGGCAGATGCTCAGCCCCTTTGGAGTGGGAATTGTGCTGGCCTCGCTGGCCGGGCTGGGGGTGGCGGTGGGCGGGGCGGCGGCTGGCTGGCTGGATATCTGGCTGGCGCTGGGGCTGGGGGCGTTTGCGCTCTTTCAGCTGGCGGTGGCCGCCCGCGCGACGGTGAACACCCTGCGCTACCTCTCCGCGCCGGTGGCCGAAGCCGTCACCCTCAAACTGGCCCCCATCGGGGTGTTCGAACGCGCGGGCGGGGACATCCACGCCTTCCGGGTCTGGCTGGAGGTGCGGCCGGCCGGGGAGGCGCCTTTCCGCGCCGAGATCCAGCTGCCGGTGCGGGAATCCAACCTGGCGCGGGCGCGGGAAGGCGCGGTGCTGCGCGTCAAATACTTCCCCGGCGATCCCGCCAGCGTGATCTTCTTCGAAAAAAGCTAACCCGCCGGCGGCTCGGCTCCTGGCGCCGTGAACGCCATGGTGTAAAGGTCGAAGTACCGGCCGCGCTGTTCCAAAAGCTCCGCGTGGGTGCCGGTCTCCACAATCCGGCCGTGATCCAGCACCACGATCTTATCCGCCTTGGTGATGGTGGAGAGCCGGTGCGCGATGACAAAGCTGGTGCGGCCTTTCAGAAGCCGCTCCAGCGCCCTTTGGATCAGGCGCTCGGTTTGGGTGTCCACGCTGGAGGTGGCCTCATCCAGGATCAGGATGCGCGGATCGGCCAGCAGTGCGCGCGCAAACGAGACCAATTGCTTCTGCCCGCCGGACAAGATCGCGCCGCCCTCGCCGACTTTGGCTTCGTAACCGCCTTCTAAAGCGGCAATAAAGGTGTGCGCGCCCACGGCCTGGGCCGCGGCCTCAATGTCGGCCGACGGCGCGTCCAGCCGGCCATAGGCGATGTTCTCGCGCACGGTGCCGGAGAACAAGAACGGCTCCTGCAGCACCACCCCCATCTGCCGGCGCAGCGAGTCTTGCGTCACCGTCCGCACATCCACGCCGTCAATCAGCAGCGCGCCGGCCGTGACGTCATAGAAGCGCGAGATCAATTTCACCAGCGTGGATTTGCCGGCCCCGGTCTCGCCCACCAGCGCCACGGTCTGGCCGGGCGCCACCTCCAATTGGATGTCCTGCAAAATCGGCGCGCCGGCCGGGTCATAGCGGAAGCTCACGTTTTGAAACTGGACCCGGCCCTGGATCGGCGGCAGGGCGCCGGCCGCCGGCGCATCCTGGACCTCGACGGGCGTATCCAGCAATTCAAACACCCGTTCGCCGCTGACCATCGTCGCCTGGAAGGTGTTGTAGCGCTGGGAGAGGTCGCGGATCGGGTCGAAGAAGCGGTCAATGTACAGCGCGAAGGCCACCAGCGTCCCGGCCGTGATGGGCAAGGAGACCGGGGATTGGCCGAGCACGGCCAACCCGCCCACGTAGATCACCAGGGCCAGCGCCAGGCTGCCGAAAAAATCAACCGTGGGAAAGAACACGGACGTGATCAAGGCGGCGCGGTTGGTGGCGGTGAGCAGGTTGCCGTTGATATTCTCGGCGAACAAGCGCTGGTTG
>JAGOBN010000082.1 GCA_017999235.1 Anaerolineales bacterium
CATCGGGGAAACGCCCGTGACCTGGACCGAGCGGCGCCTGTTAGTGCAATCCCTGCGCTATGCCGAAGCCCAGGAAAAAAGCTTGCGCGCTCGCCTCGCTCAGGCGCAAACGGCCTTACTGGCGCTAATCAGCGCGGCCGCGGTCATCGCCGTTATCCGGAAGAAGCTACGCTCCGGGAAGCCGCTGACGCGCTCCTCCAGCAGTATGAAGTGACCGACTTGTTGCAGGTCACGTATCACGCCCAGACCACGGACCGGACCGTGCGCGCTTATGGGGAGCGCCCAGCCCGCACCACTGCGACTACCGACTATGGCCTCCGGGTGAAAGTCAAAACCAAGCCATTGGCGCAGGCCATTCGGCGTCTCGGCTGGCGGGTCGCAGCGCGTGCCACCAATCAACCCGTGGCGGACCTGTCCCTCACGCAAGCGATCCTGGCGTATCGACAGCAATATCGGGAAGAGCCAGGCTTCGGTCGGCTGAAAGGCCGCGCCCTGGCGCTGACGCCCATGTATCTCAGTCAGGATCAGCGCGTGGTGGGGTTGATCCGCTTATTATCACTCGGTCTCCGCGTGCTCACCCTGGTGGAGTTCGAAGTGCGGCGTAGCTTGCAGCAGGCGAAAGAGCCCTTGGCCGGCCTTTACGCCGGCCAACCCAAGCGCGCCACGGCCCGTCCGACCACCGAAATGCTCCTGCGCGCTTTCAAAGGCGTCTCGCTCGTCGTACTGCAAACGGGCGCCACGCAGGAACGCCATCTCACCACGCTGACGCCGCTGCAAAAACGCATTCTGAAATTGTTAAAGTTCCCGGCCACGCTCTACACGCGGCTCGAACGCAATTCCTTGAAACTCGCCCCCGAAATGGGCGAACCATGAGGATCAGGTCGTGACGTGTCTCAACAGCCTGAAGGCCTTTGGCGTCAGCCGGCATGAGGCGCAGCGCGCCGGCGTCGCTGATAAGCTGATCTTCTCCGTCGGCACAATCTCCACTTACTGCCAGTTAAACGTGGTCTTTGCCGAGTGGTGCCGGGACAACTATGGGACACGACGACTGGCCGAGATCACGCCCGAGATGGCAGATGCGTTTCTCGCCGACCGCCGGAACCAAGCCCTGTCGCCGGCGACGATCAACACGTATGTGTGCGCCATCAAGAAGCTGGATGTCGGCCTGCGCCAGTTGGGTTGGCGGCGCGAGAAGGCGCCGCTGCTGGTCGCGGCTCATGACGGCCGGCGCGCCGATGTTATCGCCGATCCGTATTCTGTTGAAGATGCGGAACGTCTGATCACGGCCTTGGCGCAGATTGATCCTCAATATGGCCAGGTAGCACGTTTGCAGCGGGTAAGCGGGCTACGGATCAGCGAAGCCGTGCATCTTCAGGCAGAGTGCATAGCACCAGACGGGAGCCGGATCATTTTGGATGGACCAGGCATCCACATCAAGGGCGGCCGGCCGCGGCCGGTGCCGATCCTGCCACAACACCAGGTGTTTATGGTTGAGTTGCTCACTCAAGAGTCCCCGGACGGGCATGTCTTCATATATAGGCAGTCGCTGGCCACCGCCATAAAACGGGCCACTAGCCGGCTGGTGACCAAACTGGACATCCAGGTGGGTAGCGGCACCCACTCGTTTCGGAAGCTTTATGCCAATGAATTGTTCGGCTATTTGTGCAGTGAGAAAGCCTTGCCGGCTGAAGAAGCCCAGTCGCTCCAAGAATACGATCAAGTTGACGCGGCCAGCATTTGACAGGAGGCAGCCTAATGAACATTCACCCCATCAAGACCGAAGCGGATTACGAGGCCGCCCTCAAAAAGATCGAAGCCCTGTTTGCGGCTGAACCGGGCAGTCCGCGCGGCGATGAGCTCGAAGTACTGGTCACGCTGATGGAGGCTTACGAAGAGCAGCATTTCGCCATTCCATCACCGGACCCCATCGAGGCGGTCAAATATTTCATGGAAAGCCGTGAACTGACCCGCAAGGACCTGGAGACTTACATTGGCAATCGGGCCCGGGTTTCGGAGATCCTCAACCGCAAGCGTCCCCTGACTTTGCGGATGATCCAGCGCCTGCACGGCGAGCTCGGCATCCCGGCCGAGGTCCTCGTGCGCCCATATTCATTACCCAAAACTCGAACCCGCAAAGCGACTCGCGCCAAAACGCGTCTTCCAGCTATACCTGTTTAGATGAAAAACATTGAACGTAAGGGTGTGACCGAACAGCGATCGAAGGCGGCTCTTATGAGCCGGTTCTTCTCGCTCAGTGGCAATATCTGTGTTATTAAACGATTGGGTGATTTCGCTTAATAAGGCTTGCCCTTATTAAACGATCTTCCTACTATCCGGTGGAGAGAATTCCTGGGGCTGATTGAGCCCATCCCTTCGTTGATCGTCGCCCTTCCAAACGCCAAGTGAGATGGACAGACATCACGGAACGCCAGACATCGAGCTCGACAATCTATGAGCGGTCAGATAGACAACGAAATACCGTCGCGCAACTGGCTCGCTCACGCCTACGATTGGCCGCCGCTTTCTTATCTGAACCGCCCGCACAACGGACCTGTAGGCTACTGTGAATTTCCAGCCGCGTCCAAATCCATCACCGATACCAGACGTCGGCCACCACCTCGTGGTAATCGTCGGTTTCCGGCTCAGCGTCTCGAGCCGCGACGTGTCCACCCAGCGCAGCAGTGTGCGGCCGACGGCGTACAGTCCGATCAGAGCTGGCAGTTGCAGGTGTGCAGAGATGGAAATAGCACCGAATACCAGCACCGCCGCCAACCTCACCTCGCTCCACCTCAGCAAACAAAGCCGCATGGCGCCGGCCTCAGATCGCTGTAGCCCTGGCTCAAGCCTGGTCGTAAGCCTGCCGCAGCCAGGCGATCAGTTCCTGGTCTACCTCGGCGACATTGCCCACCCGCACGCGGTGCGTGAACATGGCGTTGTAGTTGCCGGAGAGTTCCAGCCGCCCGGCCGGCCTGACGCCTTTCAGGTTTATGCCGATGTCTATGCGCGTCGTGGTCGATGGCTGGATACAGGCGAATTGCTTCGTGCGCCGCAGGCTGACGTAAGCCTTCTTGGGCGCCAGCGTCACGCCGCCGAACTTGCCCACCGCCGCCGCCAGCTTGTCATAGATCGGGCGCAGCCTGGCCTTGTCGCCGGCATACTGCGCCGCCAGCAGGTCACCGGCGGCGTAGGGCGCCTGGCCGCCTTGCAAGGCTCGCAAGGCCACGAGGTTGGCGTAGCCGTGGGTCAGGCCGTGCTCGGTCTTCAGCGCCTTCACGATCTCGCCGTGCTTACTGCCGGCCATGCACGCCAGCGTCACCCACTGCGCCAGGGTCTTGCCAGTCTTGGCTTCCAGGTTGCGCACCATGGTCTCGGTGGCCTGGTCGAAGCTGTCGGTCATCATCACTCCTCCACGTCTGGCAGCGCGGCCAGGCGCTGCTGAATGAAGCGGCGCTCGACTTCGTTGCCGGTCAGATCCAGCGCGCGGGCGTAGGCCCAGCGAGCCTCGGCCTGGCGGCCGGCTCGTTGGAGCAGATCAGCCCGCGCGGCGTGATACGGTTGGTAGGTTTCCAAGCTGTCGCCGGCGGCCAACTGGTCGAGCAGCGCCAACCCCTCAGCCGCGCCATAGGCCATGCCGACGGCCACCGCGCGGTTGAGCTCGACCACGGGCGTGGGATAGCGCCGGGCCAACTCCCCGTAGAGCGCCGCGATCTGCAGCCAGTCGGTGGCGGCAGCGCTGGGCGCACGAGCGTGCAGCGCACTGATGGCCGCCTGGATCTGGTAGGGACCGGGCCGGCGCAGGTCCAGCGCCCGGTCGAGCACGACTAGACCTTCGCCGATCAGCGCCTGATCCCACAGCGCGCGGTCCTGGTCATCGAGGGGGGCGAAGTTACCCTGCGGGTCGAGGCGCGCGGCGCGGCGGGAATGGTGCAGCAGCATCAAGGCCAGCAGGCCCCGCGCCTCGGCCGCGGCCGGCGGCGGAAGGTGCCGGTCGGCCTCCAGCAGGGCCACCAGCACTCGCGCCAGGCGTAGGGCTTCGCCGCACAAGTCGGTGCGCATCAGCCGGTCGCCAGCGCTGGACACGTAGCCCTCGTTGAAAATCAGGTACAACACGGCCAGCACTGCTGCCAGCCGTTCGGGCAACGCCTCGGCCGGCGGCACCCGGTAGGGAATGCGGGCCTGCTTGATCTTGCGCTTGGCGCGCACCAATCGCTGCGCCATGGTGGCCTCCGATACCAGGAAGGCATGCGCGATGGCCGGGGTCGACAGGCCGCCCAGCGTGCGCAGCGTCAGCGGCACCTGGGCCTCAAGCGGCAGAGCCGGGTGGCAGCAGGTGAAGATCAGCTTGAGGCGTTCGTCGGGGATCGCGTCCATGTCGGTGTCCGGGTCGGCGCCGGCCTCCAGCGCTGCCTGCGCCTCAAGTTCGGCCTGTTTCTCAGTCAAGACGCGCTCGCGGCGCAGCCGGTCGATGGCCTTACGCCGGGCCGTGGTCACGATCCAGCCGGCCGGGTTCGGGGGTATTCCCTCGGCCGGCCAGCGCTGGAGCGCCACCGTCAAGGCCTCCTGCAGCGCGGTTTCGGCCAGGTCGAAGTCTTCAAAGCGCCCGATGAGGCTGGCCAATACCCGCCCCGCCTCCTCAACGAACACCCGCTCGACCGCTGCCTGCACAGATTCCATGGCGCTCCAACCCGAGGTGGCGTTTTATGCGCCGGGGCCGCTCGGCGATCCGGCCTGCATCATCCGCGTCTCGGACTCGTTCGCCTCCCAGATGGGGCGGATCTCCATGATGCCGTGGCCCGAAGCCACAGTCGGGAAGCGCGCGGCCAAGTCAATCGCTTCGTCCAAGTCCTTGCACTCGAAAATATTGATGCCGCCCAAGCGTTCCTTGGTCTCGGCAAACGGGCCGTCGGTGACGAGCACCTGGCCGGCCTGGATGCGCACAGTGGTCGCCAGGGCGGTTGGGCGCAGGCGCTCGGCCAACTGGAGAATGCCGCGCTGGGCGACCTCGCCGTAGTAAGCGCCGTGGGCGGCATAGGAGGCCGCCAGCGCCTCGGGCGAGACCGGCGCGTCGGTTGTGGCTTCGGCTTCGTAAATCAACAGCATGTAGCGCATGGCAGGCCTCCTGGGTCATAGGGTGCGGCCGGATGCCGCAGGGATCTACCTTAACAACGAACGAGATGGGCCAAAATCGACAACTCCGTCTCCCAGCTTCCGCAGGGGCGCGTCACTGGTGCGCACGCCTCGAGCCTCTACCGCGCGCGCTATCAGACTTCGGCACGTGTAACTACTCACGCCTGTGACGGCTGAAGGTAAGGCAAAACTGGCTTACCCACAGGGTCACGAGTTTGTGGAAGATATTCTCGCCGGCGCGCTTGGCGGTGTTGATCACGGTTGCCAACGCGGCATAAGCCTGCGCGCCCCACTCGGAGCGGAAGCTGCCCATAACTTTGCGATGAACCACCAAGGGCCGCAAGGCCCGTTCACTCGCATTGTTGTCGGCCGGTACGTCCGCTCGGTACAGGAACACAAACAAGTGTTGGCGATGCGTGCGATAGCGTGTCCGCAAATTCTGCGCCAACCGACCGCTCACCGGCCGCGCCAGCAAGCGATCCAAGCGCCGCTCCAAGGCGGTGATTTGCCGGTGGAAGCCCGCTTCGTCAGGGTGGCGCGGCGCTTACCCAAGTGGACGGCCGCCCGAAACAGGATCTGGAGTTCCAGCGCCCAGCGCAATCTGGGGCGACGCTCAACACCGCACCTGCCGGTGGGTGCAGGTGTCAAGCCTTGCCAAGCCCGGATCTGATGGGCCAAACACAACTGCCGTTGCTGCGCCGGGGCATTCAACTGCGGCTTCCAGCAATCACTCACCCAGACTTCCGGCGTGGCGTCACCGATAAACTCGTCAATGACGTCTTGGCCGCGGCTTTGCCGGATCAAGTGATACTCGCCGGCGTCGCTGACGAACACCCATTCCCACCAATTGCGCCCCTGCACGCGGCAACTGGTCTCATCACTCTGGATCACCTGGCTTTGGCGAACTTGGACGCCAATCGCTTCTGCCAACGGTTGCGCCGCTGCACCCGCCCGTTCCAGCACGCTGACTTCGCCCCCTTCGCTGAGCGGCGTTCCGAAGAGATCGGTCAGCAGCCGTTGCAGGCGCTGAAAACTCAGATGATGCTCGTGATGCAGATACGTGATCGCCGCTTCCAGCCGGGGTCCGAGATGCCGGTGGGCTTCCAACCCGGCCGGCAAGACCCCGGCTTGCCGACTGGCGCACGTTGGGCAGACCACAATGTGCTGCCGAGTCTCCAGGATCACTGGCTTGATCTCGGGCTACTCAGTGATTTGTCGGCGGATGATTTGGGCCGGCGTGACTTTCCGAAAATTCGTGCCGCACGCCAGGCAGTTGGGGACGGGCGCTTCGATCACCGCGTGCGGCTGCTCGACCCACGTCCGCTCGACTTGGCGTGGCCCGGCTTCGCGCCGCGCGGGCGTGGCCGGCGCCTTTTGCCGATCGGCACATCCGTTTTCTAATCCCGGGCTGGTGGCAGGGACGAGTTTTGCGAAGTCGGCGCGGCAGAATCAGGGCGATCAGTTCGTCGCGGGACAAATCTCGCAACCGGTCTGGCTTCGGAAGGGTCATCGTGCTACTTATAACACCGATTCACGCCAAAAGTCGTGAGCAGCTACGAGTACGCAATCCAAGATTCCGACCTGGTCAGCCGCCTTGGGGAAGATCTCCCTGGCCTGTGCTTGACGCGCCCGTTCTTCGCCCAGTGATTACTGCTTTTAAAACAACCTCTTCGGAGCGAAGTAAATTGAAGCGCCTCCACTCTTTTCATGATGCACAACAACTAGCCGGCCCGGTGCGGCAAGCAGGCGGCCTTTGTGCTGGTCCAGGGCTGGTTGGCGGAGCGTCAGGAAGATCTGCCTGCCCCAGCATTTGGCGGCGCTATCCCGCCGGCCGCCCCGGTTCATGCCATGTAAGTGTATCCCCAGGAAGTGACGCCGCCGCGTGAAAGCGGCGGCGGCGTCACCAAAATTGTCCACTGCTCAAGAGGTGGGCAGTCTAGGCTACAAACCAGAAAGAGCCCCGATGGCGGACGCGCGCCTCGCCGCGCCCAGGCGCTGACAGTGCCCAGCGAGGCGTGGTCTGCGCGTTTATGGGTAAAGCTTCAGCGCCATTTCCACGCCGGATTGGCCCGCGTTACTAGAGCTCGTGCCGCCAGTCCCGGCGACCCCCAAGTGGAAGGTGTTCTCAACCTGGACCAAGCCGGTCACCCGGTCGGCCACGATGCCGATGGACGGCCCACCCCCACCGCCACCACCGTCCCCACCGTTGCCACCCGCGCCGCCCACGCCGCCGTCCCCACCCGCGCCGCCGTTGCCACTCGGGCAGGCTACTGCGCCAAGGCCAGCGCCGCCGCCCGTCCCGCCCTGGCCACCCGGCGCCCCTGCGCCACCCTGGCCGCCGCGGCCGGTCGAGATCATATTGGCCTGGAGTGTGATGTCGGTGGAGTCCGACAGTAAAACCGCGAAGGAGCCGCCGCCGCCCATCCCACCTGTGCCGCCGCCGCCGCCCGTCCCGCCTGCGCCGCCGCCGCCGCCGCCGCTGCCGGGGGTGCCAAAGACGGTGAAGCATCCGACCACCGGGGTACAACTCTGATGATTGGCACCACCGCCGCCGCCACCACCGCCGCCACCACCGTTGCCAGGCTGTCCATCCAGGCCGTTGTCTCCGCCCGCGGGGGCGTAGAAGCCGGCTGTCACAGTCCCAAACGCCCCCGCGCCCGTGCCCGGCCCGCCACTCGCTCCGGCCAGACCGTTTTCGCCTTTCGAGCCTAAGAGTGAAAAGCTTCCGCGGATTCCGCCCGCTCCGCCAGGAGTGCCGATCTGGCCCGGCAGACCGTTAAACCCCGAATTGTCGGATGACCCACCCGAACCGCCGCTCCCACCGATACGTTGGACAGAACTAGCGCCGCCCACGCCGCCGCCACCTGCAAAACTGCCAGTGCAGACGGCGGGCGCATAGCCAGCCTGCCCAGCGCCGCCCTGGATGCCAGCCAGCCCGGCGGCACCTGCCGACCCGGCGCCAGCATCCCCCGCGGCCAGCGTGTTGTGCGAAAACACCACCTGGTGACTGCCCACCAAGCGCACCACATACGTACTCTCGCCCGGGGCGGTTGCGCTGGCGCTTCTAAAGATGAAGCCATCGACCGTGAGATTACTAACCGAGAGGCCTTCCACTGCCGTCGTGGCCCCCGCCACCTGACTTACGTAGGTCGCGGGATTACGGTCCCAATTCGCTGCACCGCTGTAACCTCCGAATAAATTGACGTTGGAGGCCAGCGTGAGCGATTCGGTATAGATACCAGCCCCCACAAAGACATTGCCGCCGTTGGCGCGGGCCGCCTCAATGCCTGCTTGGATGGTCAAGAACGGCGCCGCGCGGGTGCCGGGGTTGGAGTCGCTGCCAGCCTGGCTTACATACCAACTGGCCGTGTTCGCATCGACCACCGTGATCACCACCGCAGCCGGCGCGCTGATCGCCACGCCGTCGCCCACCACGAGGGCAAACGTCAGGATCGCCGGAGTTGAAGGCGCGGTGAACGTCGGCTGTGCGCCGGCCAGCGTGCCCGTGCCTCCGGTCACATCCACCCCATTGATCTGGGTCCATGTATATACGAGCGCCGCGCTGCCTGTGCTCGCGCGGCCATCCAGTGTGACCACCGCCCCAAGGTTCACCGTCTGACCCGGTCCCGCGTTGGCGACCAGAGGAACCAGCCGACTCAGAACCGCGACCTGTGTCTCGAGCGCCTGGGTGCGATCGTAGAGCGCGGCCAGCTCCGGGGTCGCGCCTGGCGCGCCCTGCGGCCCAGTTGGGCCGACCGGCCCGATTGGCCCCGGGTCGCCCTTGGGTCCCGCCGGCCCCACTGGCCCAGCGTCACCCTGTGGCCCGGTTGGGCCTTGGGGCCCGAGCATATTCCAGCTCACCACCACCTCATCTTTTCGGCAAGGGCCGTTACCGTCTTCTGCGTGGTGTTTGCTGTCGTCACCCTTAATAAAACTCAGTCCCACTAGACGGAGTTCGCCGCTTTCTTTCTTGACGCAGGCCGAAATAAGGTCGTTGCTGGTAGCCTCAGCCCAGCTGGCCGCGCCCAACACTATCACCGCCGTCAACGCAGCTACATATGTCAACCAACGCCTTTGCCAGAGCATGGAATACTCCTTCGATAATTTAGATGAGGCTTGCGCAGCCCCAGCCTCCGCCAGCCGGCTGCCAGCTCGTCACTTCATGGCACCCGTAATGAGGGAATGCTATTCAAGCAAAATACAGCCGATTTGCCCTAAATCCTTGCGTTTTCTTGACAAATCACAACGTAAATTTGACAACGGTCCTGCCGATGTATCCTCGGTAGTTGGTAATTCCCGGGCGGCTTGACTGACCGCCCTAATCTCAGCATCCCTAGGATTGGCCCTGGCCTTCCTCGTCGAGCTTGTCCAGTTGGGCCACTTCCCAGGGTGGCGCCCACCCCACCACCCTCCAAGCACCGCGCGCCACGGCCGCTCCGCCCGCGCGATCGTCCCACTGTCCGCTGGAGATAATTCCCGAAACTTGACGAACCCAGCCCATCGTTCATCATCACTCTTCCGCACGCCAGTCGAGATGGGCCCTGGCCCGTCAACGCTCTGATGCCCTGAAACTGAGTCGACTTAAGTTCGCCCACGCCAAAAGAAACGGCGGTAGTCGGGCCACAGCTCACCGACCGTGGCCACGGTCCAGGCGCTGTCGTCATCGTCTTTCAGCGCCGTGTCCCAGGAGATCCAGCGGCCAACGCAGCCGAACATCAGGTTAGGCGGCTTGGCGTTGCGCCCAATGCGGTGATGGTGGTTTCAAGGAACTGTCTCGAGGAACTTAATTGAATAGGCGCTTTCTGCGTTTGAGTTTGCTCGCACTAGGCGAAACCGTCTGGTTGTTTTGCGGTTATGTGTTTGCTTTTGCCTGGAGCCACATCCTATACTTTTTTCCGATAGCACTTTGGGCATGGCTGATATCAGGCTTTGTATCGATCGCGGCAATCACAGCGCGGCGCAAATTACTTGGCTTCATTCTGGC
>JAGOBN010000742.1 GCA_017999235.1 Anaerolineales bacterium
CCGGCCCGCGGTCCGCCAACTACGACGGCTGGTTTGGCTTCGACAGCATCCCGGTGCTGAACAAATCCAACCCGGCCGTGCAGGCGTACTTCATCGGCGCCGACGACAGCGTGACCACCGAATGGCTGGACGAGGGCGCGGATGCCTGGCGCCTGGATGTGATGGGCGACGCCTCCTTCCCGGATGGCTATTGGGAGAGCTTCCGCGCGAACGCCAAAGCAGAGAAGTCCGACGCGCTCATCATCGGCGAGCTGTGGCAGAAGGACAGCACCTTGCTGCGCTTCCTGCGCGGCGACCGCGCCGACACCACCATGAACTACCGCCTGCGCGACGCGGTGCTGGGCTTCCTGGCGCCCCAGGGCTTCGACGCCAAGGGCTTTGGGGACAGCGGCCGCCAGATCACGGCCGCCGAGTTCCTCAGCCGGCTGGCCTCCATCCGCGAGGACTATCCGGACGCCGCGTACTTCTCGCTGATGAACCTGCTGGACAGCCACGACACCGAACGCCTGCTGTGGACGCTGACGCCGGGCGCCGAGACGCGCGCCGAACGCGAGTTCAACGCCGCCAACCTGGCGGCCGGCAAGCGGGCCGTGCGGCTCGCCGCGCTGATCCAATACACCCTGCCCGGTGCGCCGACCGTGTTCTATGGCGACGAGGTAGGCTTGACCGGCGACGACGATCCCGACGACCGCCGCACCTACCCCTGGCTGGACAAGGGCGGCCAGCCGGATCAGGCGCTCTTCGCGCACTACCAGGCGCTGGCCCGCCTGCGCCGCACCTATCCCGTCCTGGTCAACGGCAGCTTCCGCACGCTCGCGGCCGCCGGCGCCGACGTGGCCGCTTATGGGCGGCTGGCCGGCAACCAGGCCGCCGTCATCGTCGTCAACCGCGGCGCGGCCGCCCAGTCCCTCGCCCTTCCGGTGGCCGGCTTCCTGCCGGAGGGCGTGGCGCTCAACGCCGTCTACACCGTGGGCAGCGGCGACAGCGCCTTCACCGTCGCCGCCGGCCAGCTCTCCGGCGCGCTCGGCGCCCACAGCGCGCTGGTGCTGATCACGGCCGCCGGCGCCGACCTGACCCCGCCGGCCGCCCCCGCCGGCCTGCAAGCCGCCGACGGTGACAGCACCGTGTCCCTGACCTGGAACGCCGTGGCCGGCGCCGCCGGCTACAACGTCTACCGCAGCCCGGTCAGCGGCGGCGGCTTTGTCAAGCTGAACGCCAGCCCGGTCACGGCCCTCAGCTTTGCCGACAGCGGCCTGGAAAATGCGCGTCTGTACTTCTACAGCGTGCGCGCGCTGGACACCGCCGGCAACGAGAGCGGCGCGTCCAACGAAGTGGCGGCCCTGCCGCACCTCACCATCGGCTGGGCCAACCTGCAGTGGCCGCCGACCATGAACCACACCATCAGCGCCGTGAACCGGACGGAGACTGCCTATGGCCAGGTGTGGATCGACGGCGCCACCAACGCGCCCGGCGCCACACCCGCCCTGCACGCCCAGCTCGGCTTTGGCCCGCAGGGCAGCCAGCCGGCCGGCAGCAGCGCCTGGACCTGGGTGGACGCCGCCTTTAACGTGAATGCCGGCAACAATGATGAGTTCGCGGCCAGCCTGCTGCCTGAGAGCGCCGGCGTGTTTGACTACGTCTACCGCTACAGCACCACGGGCGGCCGCGACTGGCTGTACGCCGACCTGAGCGGCCCGATCGCCAGCGGCGCCCTGCCCAGCAATCCCGGCACGCTGACCGTCTTCACCAGCGCCGACAGCACCGCGCCGGCCGCGCCCGCCAATCTGCGGGTGACCTCGGCTTCGCCGGTGGGCATCAGCCTGGCCTGGGACGCCGTGGCCGGCGACGCGTCGCTGTACGGCTATGAAGTCCTGCGCGGCGCCGCCGCCGGCGGCCCGTACACCTTCATCGCGCGCGTGACAGACACCGCGTACACCGACAGCAGCGTCATCCAGGATGGCGCGTACTTCTACGTTGTCCGCAGCCTGGATCTGTCGTTCAACCGCTCCGCGAACTCAGCTGAGGCTCAAGCCGTGGCCGCCGCCCGCACCGTCACGCTGATCGTCAACGTCACGGTGCCGGCGACCACCGACGGCGCGGCCGGCGCCGTCCACATCGCCGGCTTCCTGGATCGGCTGGACGGCGGCCTGCCGCAGTGGGACCCGGGCGGCGTGAGCCTCACCCGCGTGGATGCCACGCACTGGGCCATCACCCTGACCGGCAAGGAGTACACCCAGATCGAGTACAAGTACGCGCTGGGCGCCTGGGATTACGTCGAAAAGGACAGCGTCTGCGGCGAGACCGCCAACCGCCAGCTCACCTTGAACTACGGCGCGGCGGGCACGCAAACGGTGAATGACACCGTCGCCAACTGGCGCAACGTCGCCCCGTGCGGCAACTAGCCCGTTGACCTTCCCTGTCTAAAACCAGCGGCGCGTTCCATAATCTGGAGCGCGCCGCTCTTTTATTTCCAACCGCGCCGCACCATCTTCACATTTCCCGGAAGGTCCTTTATAGGATCTGAACTTCCGCCTGGTCTACTGCCCCTGACGGCGGCTCCCCAACCCGGCCGCCTCCACAGGAGATTACCCATGCAGAAACTCGTTACCACCCTATTGGCCGGCCTGCTGGCCCTGGCCATGACCGCGTGCTCGGCCGGGACCCCGTTGGATACGGTCATCAGCACCACTCAAAATCAGGTCTCCACCCTGCTGACCGGGGAAACAGCCGTGGTCGGCGCCGGCCCCGCC
>JAGOBN010000083.1 GCA_017999235.1 Anaerolineales bacterium
CCGATTATCTGACCGTCTACCCGCAGATCATCCCCTTGCGCCGGATCGGCCTGCCGTCACGGTCGCCGCAGGGCACGCTGCGCGACACCCAGCCGATCTTCGCTGACCCGGCGCGGCTGGCCGGCCGGCGGGAGTACACGCCGGGCGATTCCCTGCGCCGCGTGGATTGGAAGGCCACGGCCGCGGTGGGGCGTCTGCAAGTGAAGCAGTTTGAACCGTCCATCGCCCTGGCCACGGTGCTGGTGCTGGGGTTCAGCCACGCCGATTACGAAATCCGCACCCGCTACGAGGCCAGTGAACTGGCGGTGGTGATCGCGGCCTCCATCGCGCATTGGGTGGCCGGCCGGCGGCAGGCGGTGGGTTTGCTCACCAACGGCCTGGACCCGCAGGCCGCCGCGGACGCGCCTCCGGCCGCGCTAGCGCGCAAAGGCCGCCAATCCTTGATGGGGGTGCTGGAATTGCTGGCGCGCGTCACGCTGGCGGAGGCCGCGCCGCCGGTGGCGGACCTGCTGCGGCGCGCCAGTGTCCGCCTGCCGTGGGGAACGACCGTGGTGGTGGTGGCCGGGCGCGTGGATGAGGCGCTGTTGGAGGCGCTGGTGCCGGCGCGCCGCGCCGGTCTGGAAGTAGTGCTGATCCTGGCCGGCCCGGTCCCGCGGGCGGCCGATTGGCGCGCGCGCGCCGCGCGGCTGGGCGTGGCCGTGCATGCCGTGGCCCGCGAGCGCGATCTGGACGGATGGCGCCAATGAACCAGACGCCGGCCAGTTTCCGCCTGGCGGAGCGCGTAGGCGTGGTCGTGGGCCATACGGCCGTGATCGGCCTGCTGGTGAGCGCCGCGTATCCATTTATCCGCGCGGCGGAGCGGATTGTGCCAGGTTGGGATGGCAGCCCGTATCTCTGGATCGCCGGCGGGGTGGCGCTGGAAGGGCTGCTGTCTGAGCGCGTGGTGCGGGGGCCGTGGGCGCGGCGGATGTCGGTGCTGGCGTATCGCCTGGCTGAGGTGGTCTTGCTGCTCATCAGCCTGAAGCTCATACTTTACGCGCGCGGCGGCTGGACCCAGCTGGCGCTGGATGTACCGCGCTGGCCGGCCGATCCCCTCAGCTTTTTGGAGGGCGGCTTCCTGGGCGGGGCCGTGTTTGTCCTGGGCGGCTGGGCGCTGGCCGGCTGGTTTGGCGAGGCGCTGTTGGGTCTGGAAGGCGATGACAAGCTCTTTGGCCGGGTCCGGGATGAACTGCTGGTGGCCGACCGCGCCCAGGCGCGCCAACAGCTGCGGTCGCTGACCTTCTGGCTGGGCGCCGCGGCCGTGGTGGTGACGGCGCTGGTCCGCAGCGATCTGCAGGTCTTTGGCCTGTCCGCGCCGCGTCTGGATGTGGGCCTGGTGAACCTGGTGGTCTATTTTGGCCTGGGCCTGCTCCTGCTCAGTTTGAGCCAGTTCGCGCTGCTGCGCGCGCGCTGGGGTCTGAACCAGATTCCTTTGCGCCCGCAGATGGCCGGCCGCTGGGCTTTCTACACCCTGGCGCTGCTGGTTATCGTCGGCGGCGCGGCCAGCTTGCTGCCGACGCGCTATTCGCTGGGCTTAATGGATTTGGCGGGGCTGGCCTTGAGCTGGCTGACCGTGCTGATTTACTTTGTGCTCGCGCTGGTGTTGGGGCCGCTCGGCCTGCTGTTCGCGTGGCTGGCGCGGGTGCTCAACCTGCCGGCGCCGGCGGAGGCGCCGGGGCTGCCGCCCCAACTGCCGGCGCTGCCGCCGCCGCCTGCGGCGCCGGAGACCCCGGCCGCCTGGCTGGAACTGGGGCGCTCGGTGCTGTTCTGGGTGGTTTTCCTGGCGGTGCTGGTCGGCGCCCTGGTTTACTACCTGCGCAGCCGGCCGGAAATCGCCGCGCTGCGCGGCCGGCGGCCGCCGGGCTGGGCCTGGCTGGTGGCGCGCTGGCGCGCCTTGCGCGGCGGCTGGCGGCGGGTCAGCCAGGGCGCGGCGGAATTGCTCCAAGCCGGGTGGCGGCGCTGGCGGCCGGCCGTGGAAGCCGCGGCGGCGTGGCGCTATGTGCGGGTGCGCGGGCTGGCGCCGCGCGATCAGGTGCGCTTCTACTATCAGGCGCTCTTGCGCCGCGCGCGGGAAAGCGCGCTCCCGCGCCGGCCGGCGCAGACCCCCAGCGCCTATGAACAGGATTTGCAGGCGGCGCTCCCGGAGGCGGCCGCGTCCGTAGACCAATTAACCCAGGCCTTTTTGGAAGCCCAGTACAGCCAGCACCCGATCGAGCCGGCGGCGGCCGAAACCGCCCGGACTGGCTGGGAGGCGCTGCGCCAGGCGCTCCGGCGGCGGCGCGCACGGGCGGCCGAAGGCGGGGAGACAGCGATGACGACGGAGGCGAAATGAGACGACGTGGATACTGGCTGAATGTGGTGTTGGCGGGCCTGTGGTTGGCGGCCCTGTTCGGGCCGGCCCAGCGGCCGGCGGCGGCCCAGACCGAACCCACTATGGTGGTGGTGCCGGGGACCTTGCAGACGGCCCTGGGCTGCTCCGGCGATTGGCAGACGGACTGCGCGCAGTCGGCCCTGACCTTCAATGAGGACAGCGGGCTGTGGGAAGGGACCTTCCTCCTGCCGGCCGGCAGTTACGAATACAAGATTGCCATCAACGGCACCTGGGCCGAGAACTACGGCCAGGGCAACAAGGCGGGCGGCCCCAATATTCCGCTCGTCCTGGCCGCTGAGACGGAGGTCACCTTCACGTACGACCACAAAACGCACGCCATCACGGACAGCGTAAACAATGCGGGCGGCGCCGCCGCGCCGCCGCCGCAGGCCAAACAGGTGGCCATCGCCGGCACCCTGCAGAGCGAGGCCGGCTGTCCTGGCGATTGGCAGCCGGAGTGCCCGGCCACGGCGCTGACGTATGACGCCGAAGACGATGTTTGGCAGGGCGCCTTTCCGGTGCAGCCCGGCGATGATCAGGATAAGCAGGGCGGGCGCTATAAAGCCGCCCTGGATGGCGGTTGGGCCGAGAACTACGGCGTCGGCGCCCAGCGCGGCGGGAGCGACATCCCGTTGACGGTCACCGCCGCCACAACCGTCAAATTCTATTACGACCACAAGAGTCACTGGGTGGCGGACAGCGTTAACCAGCGCATCATCACCGTGGTCGGCGATTTCCAGACCCAGCTGGGCTGCGCGCAAGCTGGCGATCCGGGCTGTTTGCGGACCTGGCTGCAGGACCCGGACGGCGACGGGGTCTACGCCTTGGTCACGGCCGGCCTGCTGGCCGGCACCTACCAGGCCCAGGCCGCACTGGATGAGGCGCTGGAACAAGTCTATGGCGCGCCGGATGGCGCGCCGGTGGCGTTTACCGTGGCCGAGGACGGCGACGAGATTTACTTCGCTTTTGATCCTGTCAACAACCAGCTGCTGGTCAGCACCACCGGCATCCCCAAGGGCGATCTCAGCAAGGCCAGGGCCTACTGGCTGGAACGCGACCTGCTGATGTGGCCGGGGGCGCGGCCGGCCGAGGGCGAGTTTATGCGGCTGTATTACAGCCCGACCGGCGGGCTGGCCCTCAGCCCGGAGGGTCTCATCGGCGGCGAGTATCTGCCGCTGCAAGTCAGCTTTAGCGGGCTGACCCTGGCGCAGGTGGCGCAGTACCCCTTCCTCAAGGAAGGCTACTCGCCGCTCAAACTGGACGCCGCCGCGGCCGGCCGTGTGCATGACCTGCTTAAGGGCCAACTGGCGGTGGCCAAGGTGGACGCGGACGGCCGGCTGCTGGACGCCACCGGGATCCAGACCCCGGGCGTGCTGGATGACCTGTACGCCTATGCGGGCCGGTTGGGCGTGGCGTGGGAGGCCGGCGCGCCGACACTGCGCGTCTGGGCGCCCACGGCGCAAGCCGTGGCCGTGCGCGTCTTTGCGGATTCGCAGACCACGGACAGCGAGACCGTTCCCCTGACCTTTGACGCCGCCACCGGCGTGTGGGCGGTCACCGGGCCGGCGGCCTGGAAGGATCAGTTCTATCTCTATGAGGTTCAGGTGTACGTGCCGGCCACCGGCCAGGTGGAGACCAACCTGGTCACCGACCCGTATTCGTTCAGCTTGTCCACCAACAGCCGGCGCAGCCAGATCGTGGACTTGGATGACCCCGCGCTCAAGCCGGAGGGCTGGGACGCGGTTGAGAAGCCGGCCTTGGCCGCGCCCGAGGACAGCGTCATCTACGAGCTGCACATCCGCGATTTCAGCGCCGGCGACCCGAGCGTGCCGGCCGAGCTGCGCGGCACGTATCAGGCTTTTACCCTGCCGGACTCCAACGGCGTCCAACATCTGCGGTCGTTGGCCGAAGCCGGCCTGACGCACATTCACCTGCTGCCGGCCTTCGATATCGCCAGCATCAACGAGGACAAGGCCGCCTGGCAGTCCCCGGACCCCGCCGCGTTGGCGGCCTTGCCCGGCGACTCGGATCAACAGCAAGCCCTGATCGCGCCCCTGCGCGATCAAGATGGCTTCAACTGGGGCTACGACCCCTACCACTACACCACGCCGGAAGGCAGCTATGCCACGGATCCGGACGGCGCCGGCCGCATCCGCGAGTTCCGGGCGATGGTCCAGGCGTTGAACGGCCTGGGCCTGCGCGTGGTGATGGATGTGGTTTACAACCACACCAACGCCAGCGGCCAGTCCGAGAAGTCCGTGCTGGATAAGATCGTGCCCGGCTACTACCACCGCCTCAACCTGGACGGCCAGGTGGAGAAGAGCACCTGCTGCGAAAACACCGCCACCGAGCACCGCATGATGGAGAAGCTCATGGTGGATTCGCTCCTCACCTGGGCCACGGCTTATAAAGTGGACGGCTTCCGCTTTGACCTGATGGGCCACCACATGCTGGCCAACATGGTCACCGTCCGCGCGGCGTTGGATGCCCTGACGCCGGCCGCCGGCGGCGTGGACGGCCAGGCCATCTATATCTACGGCGAAGGCTGGGATTTTGGCGAGGTGGCCCAGAACGCGCGCGGCGTCAACGCCATCCAGCTCAACATCGGCGGCACCGGCATTGGCGTCTTCAACGACCGCTTGCGCGACGCGGCCCGCGGCGGCTCGCCGTTCAGCGACCGGCGCGAGCAGGGCTTCCTGACCGGGCTGTTTACCGACCCCAGCGCCTATGACCAGGGCGCGGCGGCCGCCCAGCAGGCCAAGCTGCTGAACTACATGGACCTGATCCGGGTGGGCGTGGCCGGCAACCTGGCCGAGTACCAGTTCCAGGCGGCCAGCGGCGAGCTGCTGGCCGGCCAGCAGGTCAACTACAACGACGGGCCGGCCGGCTATACCCAGGACCCGCAGGAGAATATCGTCTACGTCTCAGCCCACGACAATGAGACGCTGTTTGACGCCATCCAGTGGAAGGCGCCGGCCGGCGCGGCCATGGCCGACCGCGTCCGCATGAACAACCTGGGCCTCAGCCTGGTGCTGCTCAGCCAGGGCGTGCCGTTCTTCCACGCCGGCGACGACCTGCTGCGCTCTAAGTCGCTGGACGGCAACAGCTACAACTCCGGGGATTGGTTCAACACTCTGGATTTCACCTATCAGACCAACAACTGGGCGGTGGGCCTTCCGTCCGAGGGCAGCGACCGCTGGGAGCTGATGCGCGGGCTGCTGGGCGCTGCGGCGCTGCAGGCGGCGCCGGCCGATATCGCCGCCGCGCACACCCACTTTCTGGAGATGCTGCGGGTGCGGCGCTCGTCGCCGCTCTTCCGGCTCCAGACGGCGGAAGATGTCCAGCAGCGGCTGACCTTCACCAATACCGGGCCGGATCAAATCCCGGGGTTGCTCGTCTTCTATCTGGACGACACGCTGGGTCAGGACCTGGATCCGGCGGCGCTCCGGCTGGCCGTCCTGCTCAATGCCGGCCCGGACGCCGTCACCTTCACCGACGCGGCCCTGGCGGGCGCCGCGTTTGAACTGCATCCGGTGCAGCAGGCCTCGGCCGATGCCGTGGTGCGCGGCGCCGCGTTTGATCCGGCCGCCGGCGCGTTCACGGTGCCGGCCCGCACCGCCGCGGTCTTTGTGCTGCCGCAGGCGCCGGCGGCCCCGGCCGTGGTTGAACCGACTTCAGCGCCGGGGCCGACTCCGGCGCCCACGGCCGTGCCGAACCCGCCGGCGTCAACGAATTCCTGGGTGACGGTGGGCGGGCTAATCGTAGTGATCGGCGGCGCGCTGCTCGGCGCGGTGTGGTTCGCGCGCCGTCGCCGCGCGTAACTGTTTACTCTCTTTCGCTTGAAGATAAAGGATCGAGCCAGCCGGCGATGGGCTGGCTCGATTTGTTCTTAAAAGCGATTTGGTTTTACGCGGCGCTGGTCTATAATCGCAGCATGTCCTTCTCGATCGCGCTCGTCTTTCACTTCAATCAACACACTTCTGAATTTGCCGCCGTCGCCAACCGCGCCTGCTATCGCGGTTTGCTCACTGTGCTGCGCGCGCATCCGGCGCTCAAATGCAATCTGCATTTTTCTGGCACACTCCTGCGCGCGCTCAACTGGTTTGACCCCGGAACGCTGGAGTTGGTGCGCGCCGGCCTGGCGGACGGCCAGTTTGAGCTGCTGGGCAGCACTTACGCGCAGAACGTGCCGTTCGCGTGCGATGATTGGGACAACGCCCAGCAGATCAGCCTGCATCAGACCGTCTTGGATGATCTGTTTGGCGTGCGCCCGGCCGTGTTCTGGAACGCCGAGCGCTGCTGGCGGCAGTCGCTGGTGCCGCTGATCGCCCAGGCCGGCTACCGCGTCACCCTGATGGAAGACCACATCCTGCGCGCAGCCGGCGTCACGGCGCCGCTGCCCGTGACGGTGCGGCAGGCCGGCCACGCGCTGACCGCCGTCTGGGATGACCCGGTCCTGCGCGAACGCTTTAACTACGCGGCCTGGTTCGGCCGGCGCGCCCAGTTCTTTAATTACCTGGATACGGTGCAGGCCCAGCCCGGCTCCGAACACTACCTGGTGGCATACGCGGAAGACGCCGAGGCCATGGGCTTATGGCCCTGGCAGGCCGGCTATTTGCCGCAGGCCACCTGGGCGCATTTGGATAAACTGCTGGGCGCGCTGGAAAACCGCGCCGGGATCACGGCCGTGCATCTCTCCGCCGCGCAGCCGCACGGCCGCGTGGAGCATGTGCCGGATGGCGCCGCGCGCTGGATGGACCGCGCTTTGTTGCAGCCGGACGCCCCGTATCACGAGCCCGGCTTTGTCGATTGGTTTGATTATCTGCACCGTTCACCCAAGGTGCAGTACTTCCGCAAACTCTATACCGTGGTGCGGACCAACCTCCAGCAGGTGGGCGCGGCGCATCAGGACCCGGGTTTCCCGCGCCCGCCGGCCTCGGCCGCCGAGGTCTTTTACCGCCAGGCCATCGAGACCTATTGCAGCCATCAGTATGAGTTCGGGTGCATCGGGGTGGGGGGCCGCGGCTATTGGGGCTGGGAGAACGTGCGCGCCGCGTTCTTGTATTCCCGGCTGGCCGAGCTGGCGGCGGACCCGCGCCCGCGCCAGTGGATTGAAGACCTGAACGGCGACGGTTCGGATGAGCAGGTGCTGTGCGACGGCCAGCAGGTGGTGGTGTTGACGGCGTATGGCGGCCGGCTGTTGGGCTGGTATGACCTGCGCGCCGGCCGGCAGTGGGTGGGCAACCCGTTGGCGGTGCCGGCCGCGCCCTACACCAGCGGCGCCTCCGAACAGCCCCAGCCGAAGCTGGCGCCGGCGCGCTGGCTGCCGGAGACCGCTGACGCCGACTTGCGCCCGTGGCGCGACCACAAGGTCCGTCAGGCGGCGCCCAACCGTCTGAGCCGCCACTACTCGCCCGAGTTATTCGCGCGTGAGCCGGACGAGCTGGTGGTCTACACCGTGCCGCCGGCGCCGGCCGGCCAGCATACCCCGCGGCCGGCGCAAACCGGCGCGCTGAATGACTGGCTGGCCGTGGACGGCGAAGGCCTGCGCGTGCCGGACAGCTTCCTGGACTATCGCTTTGAGCCGGACGGGGTGGTGAGCTATTTGAACGCCTTGCTGCCGGACCTGCGCCTGGATAAGCGGGTGCGCTTAACGACTGCGGGGCTGGAGGTGGCCTATACCTTCCAGAATCTGGCGGATCAGCCGCGCCGGCTCACCTGGCGCTTGGCCGGCGAGCTGGCCCCGGATTATCACACCGTGCTGAGCGGCGGCCGGCCGGCTTTGGAAGCGCGCGCGGCGCTGGACGCCCCCCCGGCCGTTTACAACACGCGCACCGGCGCCGGGCTGATCCTGACCCCCTCCCGGCCGTGGACGGCAGCCGGCTGTGATGAGCATGTGCTGGGCCTGAATCTCTGGCTGACTTTTGAGCTGGAGCTGGCGCCGCTGGCGGCCGAGACGGTGACGGTGACCGTCACCGTGCAGACGCCGCCGGAAGCGCAACCTTAAATCGGCTGGCGCCTCCGGCCTTGAAATCCGGCTATAATCGGGCGCATCCGGCCCATTGAAACCCGGCTGATTCCACCCCTTTATCCAAGGAGTCGCAAGTTGCCTAACAAGACGCGGGTTGTCATCTTGGCTGGCGGGGAAGGCTCCCGCCTTGGTGTGCTCACGGCCAAACGCGCCAAACCGGCCGTGCCCTTTGGCGGCAAGTACCGCATCATCGATTTCGCCCTCTCCAATTGCGTCAACTCCGGCCTGTTTGACATCATGATTCTGACCCAGTACCGGCCGCACTCGCTGATGGACCACATCGGCGTCGGCCGGCCGTGGGACCTGGACCGCAGCTTCACCGGCGGGGTGCGTATCTTCCAACCCTACAAGGGCCGCGCCGACACGGATTGGTACGCCGGCACCGCCGACGCCATCCAGCAGAACTTCACCTTCCTCAAGGATGGCCAGCCCGATTACGCGCTGGTGCTGGGCGGCGACCACATCTACCAGATGAACTACGCGCGCCTGATCGCCTTCCACGAGCAAAATAAGGCGGACTTAACCATCGCGTCCCTGCGGGTCTCATTGGACGAGGCCACCCGCATGGGCATCCTGGCCACCGACGCCGATTACCGCGTCACCCAGTTTGTGGAGAAGCCCAAGAACCCGCCCGGCACCCTGGCTTCCATGGGCATCTACGTGTTCAATGTGGATGTGCTGGACCGCATGCTGTACGAGGACACCCAGCGCGAGAAGTCGTCCCACGACTTTGGCAAGGACATCATTCCGCGGATGGTGGCCGAGGGGATGCGCGTCTTCGCCTATCCCTTCACCGGTTACTGGGTGGATGTGGGGACCATTGACGCGTACTGGCACGCGCACATGGATTTGATCCGGTTCCCGCCGGTGCTGGACCTGAATGACCGGGAGTGGGTCATCCACACGCGCTCGGAAGAGCGGCCGCCCGTGCTGATCCAGGCTGGCGCCACCGTCAAAGACAGCCTGATCACCGACGGCTCGATCATCGCCCCCGGCGCGATTGTGGAGCGCAGCGTGCTTTCCCCCGGTGTGTACGTCGGCCCGCAGGCGGTGGTGCGCGAGTCGATCATCCTGCCGGACACCTCCATCGAGGCCGGCGCCGTGGTCGAGCGCGCCGTGGTGGACAAGGGCGTCACCATCGGCCACAACGCCCGGGTCGGCCGGCTGGAGGCCGGCGTGGAGGAGCTGGGTATCACCACCGTCGGCAAGAGCGCGCAAGTCCCCAACGGCACCATTGTCGGCCGCAATGTCGTCATCGGCTCGAACATCACCGCTGATGACTATCCGGCCACGAATGTGGTTGAGGACGGCACCAAATTGGAGAAGCTCCCCTTCGGGAAGAAAAACTCATGACCGACACCCCGCCCGCCGCCTCGCGCCGGTCCGCCGGCGTCCTCTTTCATCCCACCTCGCTGCCCGGCCCGTTCGGCATTGGTGACCTGGGGCCGGCCGCGTTTCAGTGGGTGGACGCCCTGGTGCGGGCCAAGCAAAAGTGGTGGCAGATCCTGCCGCTCGGCCCCACGGGGTACGGGGATTCGCCGTATCAGTGTTTCTCGGCGTTGGCCGGCAACCCGTATCTGGTGAGCCCGGAGCAGTTGGTGGC
>JAGOBN010000743.1 GCA_017999235.1 Anaerolineales bacterium
GTGGGCGGCCTGGGGACTCTGCTGGGCGTCCTGCTCGGGCCGCTGGCCGGTCAGGGCGTCGTGGCCCTGATGCGGTCTCTGCCCAATTCGGTCCTCAACGCCTTCGTGCCCGCCCAGCCCACCGCCGCCAGCTATGGGCTCGCCGGCCTGCTCGGAGTGGGGATTACGCTCCTGGCGTCCCTCCTGCCGGCCCGCGCCGCCACCCGCCTTTCTCCGCTGGTAGCGCTCAAGACCCCGGAACAACCGGGCCTTGAACGCTCCCCGCGCCGGCTGGGGGCGGCCGGCCTGACACTGTGCCTGGGATTGTTGGCTTGGCTGGCGGTCTCCCCGCCCGCGCTCTGGCTTCAGCCGCCCTGGGACCTCACAGCCACGCTCGGCGCCGCCGCCGCCTGGATCACGGGACTGGCCCTGCTCCTGCCGGCGATGGTCACTGGCGTGGGCGTCGGGCTGCGTCCGGCGCTGACCCGGCTGCTGGGCGCGGCCGGCCGGCTGATGGCGGATAACCTCCAGCGCGGCCGGAGCCGCGTCCTGCTGACCGTGACCACGCTGGCTCTCAGCTTGACTATGATCGGCGGGTTGACCGGCTTTATCCAGTTCTATTTGTTTGAACAGTTCTGGCCGAAGCTGGAGACCCTCCGGCAGGAGGGCAACTGGGTCATCTCGCGCATGGACATTACCAGCGGGCTGGCGGGCTACGCCGCGACGGATTCCCTGCGTACGCCGCCGGAGGCCCAGGCAGACTTGCGCGCGGCCCTGGGCGACCGCGGCGACCTGATGCCATTTACATTCGTGATTGTCCCGGAACTCTCGTTCATGGGCGACACGTATTTTTCGTTTGTCCTCGATCCCGATCTGTTAGCGAAGGCCGGCCCACTGTTTATGACTTTCAACGAAGGCGGCTGGGACACCGCCCTGCCCCGGATGCGCTCGGGGTGCGGCGTGCTGGTGACGCCCGGCATCGCGGCTAAGAACCAGGCCGGCCTAGGCCAGACCATCACGGTCACCAGTCAGTATGGCCCGGTGACCTGCACCATCACCGGCATCGGCTCGACGTTTGTGGGCGCCAGCATTATCAGCGGCGCGGCCGCGGCTCAATTCGACCGCGGCGACCCGTTCACCCTGTTCGTACAGGGCCGGCCCGGTGCGGACCAGACGCACACCGAGGCGGATCTGCAGGCAGCGGCGGACCGGCATGGCCTCCACGTCATCCGGATGGGGCGCTTCACAGACACCATGCTGTCGGTCTTCGACAACGTGCCGTTGCTCTTCAACGCCTTCCTGCTGCTGGCGGTGCTGGCGGCCGGCCTGGGCGTGATCAACACCACGCTGCTGAGCGTCACCGAGCGCCGGCGCGAGTTCGGCCAGCTGCGCGCGCTGGGCGCCACCCGCCGCCAGGTGCGGGTGATCATCATCGGCGAGGCGGCGCTGATGGGCCTGTTGGGCGGTTTGATCGGCCTGGCCGCCAGCGCCGGCCTGACTATTATCTTCGCCACGGTGTATGGCAGCGTAAGCGTGGGCGTGGAGAATTACCAGCCCTGGGCGGCGGTGGGGCGCACACTGCCCAAGGTCCTCAATAGCGGCTGGGTGGGGCTCGCCGCCGCGCCCCTCATCTGCGCGCTGGCCGCCTATTTTCCGGCCCGGGCCGTGGTGCGCGGCGCAGCCCTCGAAACCCTGCAGCCGGAGCCGCCGCTGACCGCGCGCCGCGTGACCGGCTGGCTGGGGCGGGGCTCGCTGCCGACCCGTTTTGTGCTGAGCACGGCCGCGCTGCTGGCGGCGGTGTTGGGCGTCTTGGTCCCCGTCATCGTCCAGCACGCCGGCGACTATCTGCGGACCCAGACCCGCACCATGCTCAGCGCGCTGGTGGATTGGAACGCGGCCGCCCTGGAGAGCGCCGTGCCGCGCGGCGCGCAGAGCCTGGACCTGAACGCGCTGTCCGGCGGGCTGCCCGGCGGCGGGACCTTCGACGCGGCCGGCCTGCTGCGCTTTCAATCGCTCCTGGACAGCTTTGGCGAGAACGGGATCGAGCAATACGCGCTGACCACCCTCGATAATGTGGTACTCCTGGGCCTGAAGCCTGAACAGATCGGCCAAACCCTGCCCGCGCTGGACGAGCGCGAGCTGACGCACGTGCTCGAGGCGGCGGCCGGCGACGGCACCCCGCTGTTGACGGCCGTGGCGCCCATCCGCAGCCCGGACGGCGCGGTACTCGGCCACGTGCGGCTGACCCTGCGCTTTGACGCGCTGCGCCAGTTTCTGGACAGCCTGCAGCGCCTGCTGTGGCTGGGCGGCGGCCTCATCGTCCTGATCGGCCTGGGGCTGGGTTACGCCATCATCACGCCGCTGGCGCGCACGGCGCGCGCGCTGGCCGCGCAGACGGCGCGCATCAGCCAGGGCGATTACCGCCCGCTGGAATTCCGCGCCGGCCGCGTCTCCCTGCGCACCCGGCTGACGGTGCTCATGACGCTGCTGGTGGCCGGCCTGGTGGGCGGCCTGGGCCTGATCGTCATCCCCATCGAGCGCCAGGAGGTGGAGCGCACGTTGAAAGACTCGGTGCTGGCCTCCACGCGCTGGTTTGCGGATTCTTTCTCGGAGGCCGCCGGCGCCGCCGTGACGCGCACGCTGACCGCCGCGCCCGACCTGAGCGCGCTCATGGGCCAACTCGGCGGCCAGCCCGGCGCGCACCAGCCGGCCGGCCCGGATTTCGGCCGGCTCCAGGAGATTCTGGCC
>JAGOBN010000744.1 GCA_017999235.1 Anaerolineales bacterium
GCGCCGGCCCGCGTGGTGGGCGCGGCCGGCGGATGAAAGAGCAGGCGCAGGACGCTGGAGGCGCCGGCCCGCAGGTGGTGCGGCCCCGGCACCGCGCACCAGCTCGGCGGCGGCCCGGACAGGCTGAGGATAAAGTGGTCGTCGTGCTGGCCTTCGTTGAAGAGCGTCACGGTGGCCGTGCCGCTGGCGCCGGGCGCGAGCATGATCTTGGGTGTTTCCACAAAAACGCCCACTGGGCCGTCGCCGTCGCCGGAGCGCAGCACGGCTGGATCGAGCCGGCGCACCCGCGCCGCGGGCGCGCGCTGAGTTTCGGCCGTGGGCGGCGGTTCCAGGCGCAGTTCGTTTTCCCCCAGGCGCAGGACGGTGCCGGGCCGCCACACTTGCGGCGTCTCCGGCGGCAGGCGCCAGTCGCCCAAATAGGTCCCGTTAAGGCTGCCCAGGTCGGTCACCCAGACCAGATCATCGCGCACTTCCAGCCGGGCATGCTGGCGCGACACCAGCGGCTGATCGAGGACGAGGGCGTTCTCCGGGTCGCGGCCGATGATGGCGCTGCCCAAGGGCAGCGCGGTTTCCCATTGCCGGCCGCCGGCCTCTTGCACGCGCAGGGTGGGGGCCTGGGCGCGGGCCGGCGCCAGCGCGCTGGTGGTGCGCGCCGAGATCAGCGCGGTCGGCTCGATCATGGCGGCGCGGGCGGCAGTGATGAACGCGCCGGCGTCCGGGAAGCGCTGGTCCGGGTCGGCATGCAGAGCCGCTTGCAGCACGAGGTCGAGCGCGCTGGGCCAGTCGGGATGGGCCAGCCCCTGGCTTTCGGCCGGCGTTTGCCCAGTCAGCAATTCCCATAGTCGTTCGGCCAGGGCATAGGCGTCGCCGGCCGGCGTGGAGGGCGCGGCCAAGAGCGGCGCAAGGCCGGCGGTGAGCAGGACGGGCTGGGGGGCGCGGCCCGGCGTCAGATACAGCCCGATATCGCCGGGCAGCAAGGCCGCCGGCGGCGCGCCCTGACGCCGCATCTCGCCGACCGCCTCACCCAAGGCCGCCGTCAGGGCCACCGCCTGCGCCGGCGGCATCTGCCGGGCCTCCGCCAAATGCTGCTCCAGCGTTGTGTCCGGCAGCCGGTCACAGACCCAAAAGCGCTCGGCGCCGGCCAAGCCAAAATCCACCACGCGCGGCGCGCCCGGATGCCGCAGCCGCGCGGCGGCGCGCAAGGTTTCTAAGAACAACTTGGGCGTGGGTTCAAACCCCGCGGCCAGGACGTGGACGGCAAACGGCCGGCCGGCGGCATCGGCGGCGCGATACAGACGGGCCAGGCTGGTGGCGCCCAGCGCTTCCAAAAGGGTGTAACGGCCAAGGGTGCGGCCGGCGGTGTTCATGTTTTGGTTAATCTCCTGATCAATCATTATGCGCCGGCGGACGGGTTTTGGCAAACCAATTTATAACGGCCGGCCGGCCGGTCATCTCGGCCCGGAACTTGCTCTTAGAAAATCACTCTTCAAACGACTTGCTAACACCGGCTAAACGGCTTGCTAACACCAGCGTTGTTGACTCGTGGACTAATTTACTCCGAAAATAGGGGCATCGTCCGCGTCAGCGTCTTACCACTGTCTTCTGCCCCGCAGAGCAGTGAGACGAGCGGCGATCGGTTGAGGAGGGTCCAATGCTGAGGGTCCAGTTATTTGGCTCCGGACGCGTGCACTACAACGAGCGCCCGCTGGCTGGCTTCCCCAATCAACAAGCCTACTGGCTCTTCTGCTATCTCATCCTCAATCGCGCCCAGCCGCAATCCCGTGAACGTCTGGCCGCCACCTTCTGGGGTGATCTGCCCAGCTTGACGGCGCGCAAAAGCCTGCGGAATGCGCTGTGGCGGCTGCGCCAGAGCCTGCACGCCATTGGCGCCGCCCCGGAGGCGTATCTGGCGGTGGATGATGACACCGTGACGTTCTCGGGCGCGGCCTACAGCCTGGATGTGGATGTCTTTGAGAGCGGTGTGGCCGCGGCGCGGGATGTGGCCGGCGAAGCGCTGAGCCCGGAGCAGGCCCGCCAATTGGAAGCGGCCGTGGACGCGTACAGCGGCGATCTGCTGGACGGCTTATATGAAGATTGGTGCCTGCACGAACGCGAGCGGCTCAGCCTGCTGCATCTGGCCGCGCTGCAAAAGTTGATGGCCTATCACGCCGCGCAGGGCGCGGGCGAACGGGGCTTGCGCTACGGGGAGCGCATCCTGGCGCGCGACCTCACGCGTGAAGGCGTGCATCGGCAGATGATGCGCCTGTATTGGCAGGCCGGCGACCGCAACGCCGCGCTGGCCCAATACAAGCGATGCGCCCAGATTCTGCGCGACGAGCTGGCGGCGGCGCCGATGGAGGAGACCACCCGGCTGTACGAGCTGATGGTCAGCAACCGCTACCGGCTGGAGGGCGGACCGGCGCGGCCGGCCGCGCCCGAGCACCGGCCGGCCTCCGATCCGGATCTGGCGCACCAGGCCATGCAGCGCCTGCACCGGCTGCGCGCCGTGTTGGATGAGACTCGGGCGGAGCTCACCCACCTGGAGACCTTGCTGGGCGCGGCCCTGGTGGAGGCGGCTTGAGACGCCGGCGCCGGACAGATAAGACAAGCCGGAGACACTCCGCAGACGGGCGCTTGGTATTCTGCGCCTGCCATGAGCCTCCGCCCTGAATCGGTCTCGGTGCCTGTGCCTGTTTCCGGCGATACCGTCGCCTTTATTGTCC
>JAGOBN010000745.1 GCA_017999235.1 Anaerolineales bacterium
CTGGCGCCGCCGGCCCTGCGCCGGCTGTTCCCGCATCTGATCGCCGACGCCCTGGCGCCGGAGCTGTCCTTGCTCAGCCATCTCCCCACCGAAACTGATCTGCGTCTGTGGCGGCACATCTGTCTGCGCGGCGAGGATGAGGGCGCCGCCAACACCCTGCACCGGCTGAGCCTGCTGGATCAGGCCGAGATCTTCCGGCCGCTGCCGGCGGAGGTGATGCTCGAGATCGCGCGCACGCTGTGCCGCGTGCGCTTGGATACGGGCGAGATTATCATTTGGGCCGGCGACGCCAATGACGACGTCTTCATCCTGGTGGACGGCGAGCTGGAGGTCGGCACCTTGCGCGCCGGCCAATTCAAGCGCTTCGACGTGATCAGGTCCGGGGAGGTCTTCGGCGAGATGGCCTTCTTCACCCGCGAGCCGCGCAACGCCACGGTGCGCGCGGTGCGGCCGGCCGAATGCCTGGTGCTGAAAGGCTCGGATCTACGCCTGCTGGCTTTTGACCACCCCTCCATCTTGATGCAGATGGCGGGCGTGCTGGCTCGCCGGCTCGCTAACTTTATCAAAACCAAGGCTGATTCGCCGGATCGGTGACGCGCGGCGGGCGTGCTATACTCGCGGCCGTGGCCGCCTCTTTCGACCTCAAGGAGCAAGGACGCTATGGATTTTCAGACCCTGGTCGGCAAAGCGTTGTCTGATGAGAAGTTCGCGCAGGAACTGGTGGCTAATCCGGAGCAGGCCCTGAAAGCCGCCGGCATCGAGCCCACCCCGGAGATGCTGGACGCGCTCAAAGGCGTGGATGCGGCCGCCATCCGGCGGCTGGCCCAGGCCTTTGGGGACAACAAAGCCGGGGCGTTGTAACATCTTCTTATTGACGCGTTCACGAGACGTCATCAGGGCCTGGCTCTGATGGCGTCTTCTTTTTTGAGGCGGTGTCCCTGACTATGGATCGGCGTGCGCGCCGCGCGGCCGCTTGGCCGGCCGTGGAGCGGCTCTTCGGCAGCCTGCCGCCGGCGGTCTTCGCGGCCGGCGTCCAACTGCGCCACAACCTCGCCAGCCACTTCTCGGACACCGGAGAGTTCGCGGATATCCTGACGCGGCCGGCCGATCCGGGCTGGCTCGACCTGCCCCTGTGGCTGGCGGATGATACGCGGCTCCCGCTGGGAATAGCTGAACCGCCGCTCGTGGCGGCCCTGACCGCCGAGCTGGGCGCGGCCTGGGTGCGCGCCAATATTCAAGACCCGGAGTTCGGTTTCAGCGCCGCCGACCTGGGGCTGGCCGACGCGTTGGAGGCCGCCGCCGCCGCGCACTGGAGCGGCGTCTTTCCACCGGGGGCGCCCTTCTGGGAGACGCGCCGCACGCTGGCACTAGACGGCGCGCCGCTGGATCGCCGCGCTCTATTGCGCTGGGCCGGCCGCGCGGCGCAGCACGTTTTCCCCGCTGCGCCGGCGCCGGATTGGCCGCGGTTCACCGCTTTGCTGGACCGGCTGGCCGCGCTGGACCACACCTTGGCCGAGTGTCTGGCCGTGCGGCGCGATGCGGCGCGCGGCGCGCTCTCCGGACCTCTCCGCCGCGCCCTGCACGCGGCCGGCCGCGCCGCCGACCCGCTCCCCTCTCCCGAAGCCCTGTTGGGCGCGCTGCTGCTGACCGGGACCCTGGGGCAGATCGCGGCCGAGAGCCTGGCCGAAATCACGGCCTGCCAAACCGAAGCGCGCGCCTTGGCCCTGCCCACGCTGGCCGCCGCCCTCGCTGGCCTGGCCGCCGGCTTTCAGGATCTGGCCGACCTGGCCGCCGGGGGTGAGCCGCGCCGCCCGGTGCGTTTTACGCCGGCGCCGGCCGGCCGCGCCGGCGCTCTGGCGATGGCAGATAATTTTTTGCTCGCCGATCGCGCTTTCCAGGAAAGTTGGGAGTTTCAGCGGCGCGGGCTGTTTGGCCGCGATCAACTGGTGGGCCGCGTCTTCGCGCCGGGCCTGATCCTGGAACAGCTCAGCGCCCACCGGAATGATTTGGCCGGCGAGATCAGCACCCTGCTCGACCGTCTGGCCGCCGACGGCTGGCGCTATTACCCGCATCCCGCGGTCCCGCCGGACGCCGACGATCTGGGCCTGGCCTTGCGCCTGTGCGCGTCCAGCGCCGACCCCGCCCGCCACCGCGCGCAGCTGGCCCGGCCATTAACTTGGCTGGCCGCCAACGCCCAACCCGATGGCCGGCTGCCGTGCTGGCTTACCCGCGCGGTGGACGACTTGGACTTGAGCGCCGGCGCCGGATTATGGGGCGGGGCTTGCGCCACGGTGGAGGCCAATCTCATCCTGGGGCTGCTGGCCTTAGGCGCGGATATGCCGCGTGAGTTGGTGCATCGCGCGGCCGGCCGCTGGCTGAAACGCTGGCAGGCGCTGGGCTTGGGAGCCAACGCGCACTACACGGCCGAGTACGCGCTGTGGGCGGCCTTTCAGCTGATCAGCGCGCTCAGCGCCGACCCGGACCTGCGCGCCGCCGCTGGGCCGGCCCTGACCACCTTCGCCACGGAGTTCCAGCCGTATGCCGCCGCCGTCCGCACCCCCCAGCCGGCCGCGCTCATGACACTCATCTGCCAACACCCCGCCGCGCCCGCTGAGCTGCGGCGCCGGTTTGATCCGGCCTGGATCAGCCTGCTGCTCAAAAACCAGCAATTTGATGGCGGGTGGGCCGGTGAGCCCCTCTACGTGGTGCCAAAGCGCGGG
>JAGOBN010000084.1 GCA_017999235.1 Anaerolineales bacterium
CCCCTGGACATGGTGCGGGTTGTTGCCGATCACCAGCGTGGCGCCGGCGTCCACCAGCGCCTGCGCGCCCTGCGCCTGCTCCCAGGTCAACTGGCCGGTAAACTCGCGCCCCCACTGCGGCAGGGCGATGACGACATCCGCCTGGGCGCGGGCGCGCTGCACGGCTTCCACATATACGTCCTTCAAGAACGGCGCGGCGCCGGGCGACTCGGGGCCGGCCCAGACCTCGCCATTAATCGCCGTGAACCCCAGGAACGCGAAGCGCACACCGTGAACCGTCAGGATGACGGGCGTGACGGCCTCGGCCAGGTTGCGGCCGGTGCCGGTGGGCTGAATGCCCACGGCCAGCAAGTTGGCGCGGGTCTCCAGCAGGGCTTCAAAGCGGCAGCCGCGCTCCAAACCGCAATCCTTGGCGTGGTTGGTGGCGGTGGTGATCACGTCAAAGCCGGCCCAGCTCAACCCGTGCGCGGTCTCGGCCGGCGCCAGCAAGTTGCGGTGGAACTCGTTGCACGGGCTGGGCGGGTTGTAATCCGAGATGGCGGCATCCAGGCTGCCGATGGTGAGATCGGGGCTTTGCAGGACCTCGGCCAGCGCGCGGTAAGGCAGGGCCATATCGCCGGCCTCCTGCATCACCTTGTAAATGCAGCGCGCCGGGTTGATATCGCCCGTGAACAGCAGGGTGATTTCCGGGGCGGAGGTGGGGCTGGCGAGCAGCTCCGGTGTGCGGGTGGGCGGCAGCGGACTGGGCGGCGCCGGCGTGGCTGAGGGCGGCAGCGGGGTCGCCGGCGCGGCCGGCCACACCGTCACGGCCGGGGCCGGCGGCCAGGCCGTGGGCGCAACGACCGGCGCGGCGCGCACCACGGCGCAGGCGGCCAGGGCGGCGCTTAACACCCCCAGCGGGGCTAGACGCCGCCAGCGGGATGGCCGGGTCACAGCCCCGTCAGCTTCATGGCCTTATCCAGCAGTTCTTTCAGCGCCTTTTCTTTGGGGGTCAATTCGCTGGACAAATTCAGGCCGGAGCGCATGGAGGCCAGGGCTTGGAGTTGGTGGCCGAGTTTGATCTGCAGCGCGCTGAGCTTTTTGTAACACGCGGCGCGGGTCTGAAACTCGTTGGCCTGGGTCAGCCGTTCAATGGCCTGGAGGTAGAGCGCCACGGCCGGCTCCACCGCGCCGGCGCCGTCCTGGGCGGCGGCCTGGTTGGCCAGGGCTTCCCCCTCCCGGCGGTGATCGCCGAGCGCGCGGAAGATCTCGGGCGTGCCGGCGGCGGCGGCCGTGGCGCCGGCCCAATCGCCCAGGGCCATCCGCACCACGGCCAGATTGTTGCGGACTTCGGCGGCGGCGGCCGTGGCGCCGGCCTGGTCATACGCGGCGGCGGCGGCTTCAAAGGCCTGGGCGGCTTCGGGCAGGCGCTCGGCGTGGAAGTGCGCGAGGCCGGTTTTCTTGAGTTCAGCGGGGGTCATGGCGTTGCGGAGGGGAGGGGAGAGGTGAGAGGCCAGAGGTAAGAAGTTTGACGATCAATCAGGCGCTCACCTCCGGCCTCTCCTTTCTGACCTCTAATACGTGATATCCAACAGCCCCGTCGCGATCGCGCGGAGTTGATCGGCCGGCATCTGGCTGAGACGCTGGGCCAGCCGCAGATACTGTTCATTGACCGGGCTGACGACAAACTCGCGCAGATCCGGGGGCAGCTGCTTGAAGCCCTGAAACAGCCGGTGCGCGCTCTCCCACTCGCCGATCACGCCTTCCGGCTCCAACAGGTCCTCCAATTTGAGGCCCAGGCGGTTGGCGATCACTTCCAGGTCCGGCAGCGGCACGGGCTTCTGGCCGAATTCAAAATCGGTCAGCAGGCCGCTGGAGATGCCCAGGCTGGCGGCGAAATCCTTGAGCTTGAGCTTGGCAGCGACGCGGGCCTGGCGCAGCCGGGCGCCCAGCATGCGGTCGCGCAGCTCGCGGACCACCGGATCAGGCGGCGCCGGCCGGCGGCCGGTTTCCTGGGCCAGGGTCGTCTGCCCCCAGAAATGGGCCAGCGGAATATCCAGGCTGTACGCCAACAGCTCCAGCTCCGGCAGGGATGGGCTTTTCTCGCCGGCCTCATACGCCGTGTAGGCGGCCGGCGTGATCCCCAGCCGTTCGGCGCAGTCCTTGACGGACCGGCCGGCGGATTGGCGCGCCTCCCGCAGGAGCACCCCCAGTATTTTGGCGCGCATGTCCAAGGCGGTGTCGAGCTCACTCATCCGGGCGCTCCTCTGCTGTGGGTCTACCGCCGGCCGCCGCTGCGGCTGCCGGGAACCGCCATGAAGATATCGGCCGGCAGGCGGAAACCGGCGGCTTCGAGCTTGGGCGTGAACATGGGGCGCAGGCCGGTGGGCCGGATCTGGCCGATCACTTTGCCGTCCGCGTCCGTGCCGTCCTCCACGAATTTAAAGACGTCTTGCAGCACCACCGTGTCGCCTTCCATGCCGATGACCTCGGTGATGTACGTGATCTTGCGCGACCCGTCGCGCATCCGGGCCTGTTGAATGATCAGCTCGATGGCCGAGGCGATCTGCTCGCGAATGACTTTCAACGGCATATCCATGCCCGCCATCATCGTCATCGTCTCCATGCGCGAGAGCGCGTCGCGCGGGGTGTTGGCGTGCAGGGTGGTCAGCGAGCCGTCATGGCCGGTGTTCATGGCCTGCAGCATGTCCAGCGTCTCGCCGCCGCGGCACTCACCCACCACAATCCGCTCGGGGCGCATGCGCAGGGAGTTACGCACCAGATCGCGGATGCTGACCTCGTACCGGCCCTCCAGGTTGGGCTTCTTGGTCTCCAGCCGCACCACATGGTCCTGCCCCAGCTTCAATTCAGCCGCGTCTTCAATCGTGACGATGCGTTCGTCCTCGGGGATGAAACCGGAGAGCACGTTGAGCAAGGTGGTCTTGCCGGAGCCGGTGCCGCCCGAGACGACGATGTTCAGGCGGGAGATCACGCAGGCCTTGACGAATTCGGCGATCTGCGGCGTCATCGAGCCGAACTTGATCAAGTCCTCCACGGTCAGCTTCTTGGTGGAGAACTTGCGGATCGTGATGGACGGGCCGTCAATGGCCACCGGCGGGATGACGGCGTTGACGCGCGACCCGTCGGGCAGGCGCGCGTCCACCAGCGGATTGTCATAGTCCACCCGCCGGCCGAGGGGCAGGATGATCCGGTCGATGATGCGGCGGACGTGGTTGTCGTCGTCGAACTTAACGTTCGACAGTTCGAGCTTGCCCTGGCGCTCGATATAGACCCGGTGCGGCCCATTGACCATGACTTCGTTAACACCGGGATCATCCAGCAGCGGCTGAATGGGGCCGAAGCCAAAAAACTCGTTGACGACCTCCCGGACCAGGTCGGCGCGCGCGCTTTCCGGCAAGGCCACGCGCGTGGTGGCCAGGGCCTCCAGCACGCGCCGCTCGATGTCCTTGCGCGTCGCCTCGTCCTGCTTCAGGCCGCCGGGGTCTTCCAGGCTGCCGGAGACCTGCCCGATCAGATATTCCCGCAGCTGGCGCAGGCGTTCGTTGCTCAGCCCCCCGCCGCCGGCCGCGGCTGGCCGGGGCGCGGATTCAGCGGCCGAGCCAGCGGGCGGCGGCGCCGCGCCGGCGGGGGTCGCCGGCCGGCCGGCATCACGCAGTCGATTGCTCAATGACATAGTCGCCGATCTCCGTAGTTTTCAGGACCGCTTAGGCGCCCGGCACCACCGGGTGCGCCGGCACATCCTCTTCCGGCAGCAGCCAGACAATGTGCTGCTTGTTGACGGTGAGGAAGGGGGCCGACTGCAGCAACTGCCCGCCCGGGCTAAAAATCTCCGCCTTACTCACGGCGATAAAGCTTTCCGGGTTGTCGTTCAACCCGTCCTTAATGCGCTGTTCCGGGCGCAGATAGATCCGGCCCCGGATCACATTGGTCAGCGTCTGAATCAACACCGCCACTTCTTCTTTATGCACAACATCGGTGAAGATTTTGCCTTTGGAGTCGACACGGATGCTCATAACTTCTCCTCAGGGTTGCAAAGGCCCCGTGACCGCGGTTTCGTCCACCATGTGGGCCAATTGATCCACCAGCGCGTCCGCCATGGTCTGCAGGCTGTAGACGGCGGTTTCATTCGGAAACTTGAGGCCCACCGGGGCGTGGTGGTTGTTCGCCAAGGTAAAGTGGCCGCCCATGTGCGGGATCAGCGTGCCAATGGTCACGCCCAGCTCGCGCTCCATCTCCGTCCGGCTTAACCCTTCCAGGCCCACCGACCGATTGAGCAGCAATTGCAGGCGGTGGCGGCGCACCTTCTGCGCCTCCAGATAACCCAGCACCGTCTTGGTCAGCGCCACCGTGGCGGCATCCGGGCTGGTGATCAGCATCACCTTAGCCGCCTGCCGCAAGAACGGCAGACTCACCCGGGACAGGGCGCGGCCAAAATCCACAAACACCACCGCGTACATCTGCCGCAGGGTGGTCAACACCGCCTCGAGCCGTTCCACTTTTAGGCCTTGCGCGGCCTCCGGGTCCGGCGCGCCCGGCAGCAAGTCAAAGCCCCACTGCTCCAGCCGGACGAGCAAGGTCCGCAGCCGGTCCGGCTGGATCTGGCGCGCTTCCAGACGGCTGGCGGCGATGATGTTCTTCTCCGGGAGGTCCACCCCGACGATGTAGTGCAGCGAGCCGATGGGCAGCACCAGGTCCACCACCGCGACGGAATTCGGGGCCAGCCGTGTGGCCGCCATCTGCGCCAGGTTGACGCAGACGGAGGAGGTGCCCGTGCCGCCCTTGGCGCTCAAGAACCCGACCAGCTTGCCGGCGGCGCGCGCCGGCTCGAGCGGGGCGGTGGCCGCGGCGGCGGCGGCCGGCAGCAGGGCGCGCACGCGTTCCAGCAGTTCGGCGTCGGCGCCGGGCCGTTTGACAATGTACTCATCGGCGCCGGCCTGCACGCCGGCCAGAATATCCTGGGGATAGCGGCGCGTGGAGAGCAGCAGGATCTTGGCCTGGCTGGTGCGGGCATCGGCGCGCAGCTTGCGCACCACGTCCAGGCCGCTGAGATCGGGCAGCTCCGCCGTGATAATCAGCATCTCCGGCCGCTCGCGCCAGGCTTCGATCAGGCCTTCCCGGCCGCTGGGCGCCAGCAGCACCCCGTAGCCGGCCTGCCGCAGCAAATTCGCCAGATAGGCGGCCGCGGTTGTGTCGCTCTCCACCAGCAGGACGCGGCGTTCAGGCATGCGCGCCTCGGTCCGGGTGGTGCTCGGCCGGCGGCAGCGCAAAGGCGAACACACTGCCCCGGTCCACCCGGCTGTCGACCATGATGCGCGCGCCATGCGCCTCCACGATGCGGCGCACCAGCGCCAGGCCCAGGCCGGCCCCGCCATAGCGGCGCGTGGCAGAGCTGTCCAGCTGGCGGAAATCCTCAAACAGCTCACCCAGGCGGCCGGCCGGGATGCCGATGCCGGTATCCTGCACCGCGAACCGCACCAGGCCCTTATCCAGGCCCAGGCTGAACGTCACCTGTCCGCCGGCCGGCGTGAACTTGATGGCGTTGTCGATCAACTGCATCAGCACCCAGCGCAGCTTCTCCTCGTCCCCCTGGACGGCCGGCAGATCCGGCGCACAGCGCAGCTGCAGCCCCACGCCTTTCTTGTAGGCCGGGGATTGAGAGCGCTCGTAAACGCTCTCCGCCAGCGCCGCCGCCGGCACCGGCAGGAAACTCAGCGTCATCTCGCCGCGCGCGGCGGAGGCGTAGCTGATGAGGTTCTCGATCATCTTCTCCAGCCGGGCGACGGCGCTCATCACCGTCACCAGAGCATCATGCTGGGAAGGGTCCGGCTCGCCCAGCGTGCCATCCAGCATCAAGCTGGTGTAGCCCTTGATCTGCGTCAGCGGCGTGCGCAGCTCATGCGAGATATTGGAGACGATATTGGCTTTGAGTTGATTGATCTCGGTGAGTTTGAAGAGGGCGGCTTCCAGCTCGGCGGTCCGCTCGGCCACCCGGTGCTCCAGCGTGCGGTTGGCGTCCAGCAGGGCGGATTGGAGCTCCAGGATCTGGCGCGCAATCACGCGGTCCAGCGTCTCCCGGCTGAGGGCGCCCATCTCCACCAGGATCTGGCCGATGAGCCGCGCGCCCTGGCCGCTCTCTTTTTTCTGTGCCAGGGCGGCCTGAAGCTGGGTTTCGGTGATGTAGCCCTGGGCCAGCAGGTAATCGCCGAGGCGGGGCACCAGCTGCTCGACGCTGAACGGCCGCAAGGGGCCGGTCCCGAGCGGGCCAGTGCTGTGCTTGCGCTCGAACAGCTGCTGCTCAGCCAGCACCGTCACCAGCGCGATATTGGCGCCGCAGGCTGGACAGAGGCTGTCCCGCGGGTCAATGGGCGCGCGGCATTGCGGACAATTGAGACGCGGAGAGCTGGCGGGCGCGGACATCGCGGTCTATCATAACCGCAACCGAAGCCGGCCGCAACTTTGCGCCCCTGCCGGACGCTCAATTTCAGGCAGCGGCGACCGGCACACCCGCCGGCACGCCGGCCGGCTGGACCGCGGGCGCCGGGGCCGGCCCCACCGGCGCCGGCTGGGTCTTGGGCGCCACCTTGATAAAGTACCGCCGGCCGCTGTCCCAGTTGGCGAGCAGGGCTTTGCCCACTAAACTGCGGGTCAGGGCCACATGCTGCTCCACCCGCCGGCGCACTTCCAGCAGCTCCTCGGCGGAGGGCTGCAAAACATCCACCAGCTCGCGGTTGAGGCGCTTGCGCGACCAGCCGTCATCCAGGATGTAGGCCGTGCCGCCGGTCATGCCGGCGCCGAAGTTGTAGCCGATGGCGCCCAGCACCACCACCGTGCCGCCGGTCATATATTCACAGCCGTGGTCGCCCACGCCTTCCACCACCGCGTCGGCGCCGCTGTTGCGCACCCCAAAGCGCTCGCCGGCCCGGCCGGCGATGAAGACCTCGCCGCTGGTGGCCCCGTACAGGCAGGTGTTGCCGGCCAGCACAAAGCCCCAGGTATCGCGCAAGTCGCCGCCGTCCGTGTCCACGGGCGCGGCCGGCGCCGGCACCGTTTGGGTCAGCTCGGCGCCGGAGGGTGGGTAGATCACCAGCCGGCCGCCGCTCAAGCCCTTGCCCACGTAGTCATTGGCTTCGCCGCACAGGGTCAGGCGCAGGCCGCGCACGGCAAACGCGCCGAAGGATTGGCCGGCGATCCCGCGCAGGCGCACATCCACCGCGCCGCGCGGCAGGCCGGCTTCACCGTGCCGGCGGGCCAGCTCCCCGGACAGCCGGGCGCCGAAGGTGCGGTCGTTGTTGGCGATGACATAGAAGAGCTGGCCGGTGGTGACCCCGTGCGCCATCAGGCGCGCGAAGTCCTGGGCCAACTGCTCGTTGAGCGGGGAGGCGGTGGGGACGCGGTTGGGCTCGCCCTTGTAGCGGCGCGGGCCGGCGCCCGGCGGCGTCAGCAGCACGCGCGCATCCAAGGCCTCCAGCGTCCCCGCGTCCGGACGCTGGCGCAGCAGCTCCACCCGCCCGATCAGATCATCCAGCGAGCCGGCCCCCAGGGCCGCCACCCACTCGCGCACCTCCTCGGCGATATACGTAAAGAAGGCCATCACCTGCTCGGGCGTGGCGTCGAACTTGGCGCGCAGTTCCGGCTTTTGGGTGGCGATGCCGGCCGGACAGGAGTTGAGGTGGCAGGCGCGCGCCATCACGCAGCCCTCGGCCACCACCGCCGCCGTGCCGAACGAGAACTCGTCCGCGCCGAGCAGGGCCGCCACCACCACGTCCCGGCCGGTGCGCAGGCCGCCGTCGGCGCGCAGGCGCACGCGTCCGCGCAGCCCGCTGGCGATGAGCATGTGCTGGGCTTCCACCAGCCCCAGCTCCCAGGGCAGGCCCGCGTACTTGATGCTGCTCAGCGGGGAGGCGCCGGTGCCGCCGGAGTTGCCGCTGATCAAGATCACGTCCGCGCCGGCCTTGGCCACGCCGGCGGCGATGGTGCCCACGCCGGCCTGGGCCACCAGCTTGACGGAGATGAGGGCGGCCGGGTTGATCTGGCGCAGATCGTAGATCAGCTGGGCCAGGTCTTCGATGCTGTAGATATCGTGGTGCGGCGGCGGCGAGATGAGGGTGACGCCGGCCGTGGCATGGCGCACGGCCGCGATCTCGGCCGTCACCTTGTGGCCCGGCAACTGGCCGCCCTCGCCCGGCTTGGAGCCTTGGGCCATTTTGATCTGCAGTTCGTCGGCCGCCACCAGGTAGGCGGCGGTGACGCCAAAGCGGGCGGAGGCCACCTGTTTGATGCGGTCGTCGGCGGCGGTGCCGTAGCGGGCGGCGTCTTTGCCGCCTTCGCCGGAATTGCTGCGCGCGCCCAGGCGGTTCATGGCCAGGGCCAGGGTCTCATTGGCTTCGCGCGAGAGCGCGCCAAAGGACATGGCGGCGGTGGAGAAGCGCGGGAAGAGCTGGCGCGCCGGCTCCACTTCGGCCAGCGGCCGCGGCGTGACGCCGGTCTGGAAATCCAGCAGATCGCGCACATCCACGGGCGCGCGGTCGTGCTGCAGGGCGCTGTAGCGTTTGTAGGCGGCATAGCCCTCATCCCAATGGCCGTTGAGGGCGCCGGGGGTTTTCACGGCCGCCTGCAGAGCATGCACGATATTCGGGCTGTAGGCGTGGCGTTCGCCGTCGCGCTTGAACTTGTAGAAGCCGGGGCTCTCCAGGCCGGGTTTTTCGGCCTGGAACGCGGCGGCATGCCAGCGCCGGCCGATGGTGGCCAGGCCGGCCAGGCTCAGGCCGCCCAGGTGGGAGGGCGTGCCGGCGAAATACGTCTGGACCACGTCCCGGTGCAGGCCCACGATCTCAAAGATCTGCGCGCCGCAGTAGGCGTCCACGGTGCTGACGCCCATCTTGGACATGATCTTGAGCAGGCCGTGCTCGGCGGCGTGGAAGTAGCGCTGGGCCACCTCGGCCGGCGGGCGCGCGCCGCGGTCCAGTTCCAGGGCCGTGGCCAGCGCCAGATACGGGTGGATGGCGGCGGCGCCATAACCGATCAGGCACGCGAAGTGGTGCACATCGCGCGGCTCGCCGCTGTCCACCACGAAGTCCACGCGCGTCCGCAGATCGCGGCGCAGGAGGTGGTTGTGGACGGCGCCCAGCGCCAGCAGCGCCGGGATAAAGCCGCGGCCGGCGTCCACGCCGCGGTCGCTCAACACGATCACCTCGGCGCCGGCGCGCACCGCGGCCTCGGCCGCCGCGCACAGCGCCTCCACGGCGCGGCGCAGGTCCGGCCCATCGTCCGCGCCGAAGGGGAAGAGCGTGGACAGCGTCACCGGATTGAGCAGGCGGTCGGCCTGCAGCGCCTCCAGGCCGGCCTGGGTGAGGAACGGCGAGTCCAGCTCCAGCAGTTCGGCCTGGACCGGCGTCTCCGAGAGAAAATTGCGCCGCGCGCCCAAGCGCACTTTGAGCGACATGACCAACTGCTCGCGCAACGGGTCGATGGGCGGATTGGTGACTTCCGCGAAGCGCTGGCGAAAATAGCTGTACAGCGGCCGGGGCTTGTCGGACAGCACGGCGCTGGGGGTGTCATCGCCCATCGAGCCAATCGCCTCCACCCCGGTTTCGATCATCGGGCGCAGGACGGCCACCAGTTCTTCCGACGTGTAGCCGAAGGCGGCTTGCTGGCGGATCAGCGCCGGCGGCCGGCTGACGACCGCGGCGCCGTCGTCGGCCGGTTGGGGCTGGTCGGTTTGCCCCAGCCGCCGCACGCCGCGCCGCACCCAGGCGCCGTACGGCTTGCGGACGGCCAATTCGCCCTTGGCCTGGCCGTCGCGCAGCACTAGGCCGCGCGCCGTGTCCACGGCCAGCATCTGGCCGGGGCCGAGCTTGCCCTTGTGCTGGACGCGGGCTTCTTCGATCGGCACGATGCCGGCCTCCGAGCCGGCCACCACCAGGCCGTCCTCGGTGATGACGTAGCGGCAGGGGCGCAGGCCGTTGCGGTCCAGGACCGCGCCGGCCA
>JAGOBN010000085.1 GCA_017999235.1 Anaerolineales bacterium
CGGTGGTCAGGATGCGCGGCCCCATCAGGCGCAAGACGCGGCGCACGCCGGGGTCGGTCAACGTCAGCGCCGGCTGCCACGTAAACTCGTGCCGGAGCAAGCCGGGGAGCTGGATCGCCAGGTGCAGGATCGCGCCGGCCACAGTCCCCCAGGCCAGGCCGTAGATGCCCCAGCGCGGCTCGCCCACCAGCACGCCCGCGATCTGGCCGAGGTTGTAAAACAGCGGCGCCAGCGCCGGCAGCAGGAAGTGCTGCTCGGCCTGCAGCGCGCCCATCACCAGCCCGCTGATCGAGAAGACCAGCGTCGCCAGCAAATTAAGCCGCATCAAGTCCGCCACCAGGGTCTGCTGCTCAGGCGTGAAGCCGGGGGCAATGAGGGTCTGAACCAGCGGCAGCGGAAACAGCGCAATCAGGCCGGCCGCGCCGGCCGTCACCAGAAAGGCCAGGTTGACCACGCGCGCGAACAGCGCCCATAGGGCCGGCCGGCCGCCCTGCGCGCGGACTTCGGCTAGCACCGGGATGAAGGCGATGGCCAGCGCCCCGCCCGAGATCAAGGCAAAGAGCGCGTCCGGCAAATTGTTGGCCGCATTGTAGGCGTCCAGCTCCGCGCCCACACCGTAAGCGCGCGCCACTATCACCTGGCGCGCCAGCCCCGCGATCTTATCCACCCCGAACAGCGCGCCCACCAACACGGACGCGTTCACCACGCGACGCATCGCCGTCATAATCTCGCCTTTCCGCCTGTGAGCCGGCCGCCGGTTTTACAATGGGATTACACGGACCGTGAACGCCCGTTACGCCGGCGGTTTAGACTGCCCGCAACATGGCATTCACCAAGGAGAACCCACCCATGCAACGTACCCTCAGAGCCACCGCCGTGACCGCCCTGACCGTGATGAGCCTGCTGCTGGCGGCCGCGCCGGCCTTCGCGGCCGAGAGCACCCCGCCGGCCCCCGGCCAGACGCGGCGCGCCGAACGCCTGGCCCGCCAGCTCGAACAGGAGCAGGACTGGCTCGCGGCCCAGGCGGACAATCTGGCGCGGATGCCGGAAGCCGTGAGCCGCGCCCAAGCTTTCATCGACAAGCGCAAGGGCGAGGGGCAGGACACCGCCGGTCTGGAAGCCGCGCTCGCCGCCGCCCAAGCCAAGATCGCGGACGCCCAGGCCGCGCACGATGAGGCCCAAGCGCGCCTGGCCGCGCCGGCCGGCTTCGACGCCGCCGGCCAGGTCACCGACGCCGCGCAAGCCCAGACCACTGTGCGGGAGGCCGGCCGGTCCCTGGCCGAAGCGCGCCGGCTGCTGCGCCAGGCGGAGCTGGATCTGCGCCGCGCCCTGCGCGAGTTCCGCCAGGCCCAGCGCCCCTTCCAGGCGCCGGCGGCCACCGCTGCCCCGCAGCCTTAACCCGCTGGCCCGCCCGGCCGAGAGCGCGGCTAACCACCCGCTCTCGGTCCTTTTGTTTAACGGCCGGCCGCCGCCGCCACAAACGCTTCAAACAAGCGCCTCTGTTCCGGCGCCGCCGGAAGACACTCCGGGTGCCACTGCACCGCCAGCATAAACCGGTGCTCCGGCAGTTCCACCGCCTCCACCAGCCCGTCCGCGGCGCGCGCGGCCACGCGCAGGGCCGGCGCCACCTGGCGCAGGGCCTGATGGTGCAGGCTGTTGACGTGCACCAGCGGCTGGCCCAGCACACGCGCCAACAGCGACTCTTCCTCCACTTGCACGGCGTGCGACAAGAGCGCAGCTTCCGTCTCGGCGCGATAGGTATGCTTAAGCGCCCCCGGATGCTCGGCGATATCCCGGTACAACGTGCCGCCGAAGGCCACATTGATCACCTGCGCGCCCCGGCAGATGCCCAGGGCCGGCGTGCCGGCCTCGGCCGCCCAGTGCGCCAGATCGATCTCGGTGCGGTCGCGCTCGGGGTCCACGCCGCCCATGCTGGGGTGCGGCCCGGCGCCATAGCGCGCGGCCTCGATATCGCCCCCGCCCGAGAACAGCACCCCATCCAAGCGCGCCAACAGCGCCCGCAAGGCGCCGGCCGGCAAGCCCAGCGGGATCAGCACCGGCAAGCCGCCGGCCCGCTCCACCCCTTGGACGATCTGGGCTACCAACCGGTCCAGCGTAAGCCGGTCCGGGTCGTTATCCGGGTGGAGGGTGATCCCGATCAATGGCTGGGTCATAGGCTGGTCCTTATCCGCTTATCCGGCGTGCGCCGCCCTTGATTTCTGCGGGTGGTGGGTATAATACTCGCTGTCTGGGCTTTCGGATGGCCTGGGAGCCATAAACAAGAGTCGATGTCCCGCCCCTGCACCGGCGGAGCTTCGGCTCTTCTCTTTTGCACAGTTTCGGCCGGCGCGGCCGCCGGCCCCTACCCGTTCATAGGAGAGAAAGATGAAGATCCCGTTTTCCGGCCGGATCCTGCTGCTCGGCTGCGGCTCGGTATCCCGCTGCCTGCAGCCGCTGATCTTGCGCCACTTCGAGATGGACTTCTCCAAATTCGTCATCCTGGATTTTGATGACTTGCGCCACACCATCCCGGACACCCTGGCGGCCGGCGCGCGGTACGTGCAGGACCGCGTGACGCCCGACAATCTCCAGACGCTGCTCAGCCAGTACGCCGGCCCGGGCGACCTGTTGATCGACCTGGCCTGGAACATCGATTGCAACGCGATTGTGGCCTGGTGTCATGACCATCAGGTGCTGTACCTCAACACCTCCATCGAACTCTGGGATCCCTACGAGGACGCCGGCGCCATCCCTCCGGCCCAGCGCACCCTGTACGTCCGCCACCTGGCGCTGCGAAAACTGCGCGACAGCTGGCCGGAGAAGGGCGCCACCGCCGTCATGGAACATGGCGCCAACCCCGGCCTGGTAAGCCATTGGACTAAGGTGGCCCTGCTGGATATCGCCACCGCCATGCTCAAACAGGGCTTGCCGGCGGACGCCGCCCGGAAGGCCGCGCTGGAGCGCGCGCTGGCGGACGAGAATTTTCCGCGCCTGGCCCAGACCACCGGCACCAAGGTCATCCACATCGCCGAACGCGACACGCAGATCAGCCAGCGGCCCAAGGAAGTGAACGAGTTCGTCAACACCTGGTCCATCGCCGGCTTCCACGAAGAAGGCGTCGCGCCGGCCGAGATGGGCTGGGGCACGCACGAGAAGCAGCTGCCGGCTGGCGCGCACGTCCACCAGTTTGGCCCGTGCAACCAGATCTGCCTGGCGCAGATGGGCATGAACACTTATGTGCGCTCGTGGGTGCCGGAGGGCGGCGAGATCATCGGCATGGTGGTGCGCCACGGCGAGGCCTTCACCATCTGTGATCATCTAACCGTGTGGGAAGACGCCCCGCCCGGCCGGGTGGCCGTGTACCGGCCGACCGTCCATTACGCCTACCTGCCCACCGACGCCGCCATCGCCTCGCTGCACGAGCTTAAGATGCGCGGCTACGAACTGCAGGCCCGTCAGCGCATCATGAACGACGAGATCATCAGCGGCAAAGACGAGCTGGGGGTTTTGCTGCTAGGGCATGACCTGAACGGCTGGTGGACGGGTTCGCAGCTGGACATCCACGAGGCGCGCCGGCTGGTGCCGCATCAGAGCGCCACCACGCTGCAGGTGGCCGCCTCCGTGCTTGGGGCGATGGTGTGGATGGTCCGCCATCCGCGCCAGGGCGTGTGCGTGCCGGACGATCTGCCGCACCGCGACGTGCTGGCGGCGGCCGGCCCCTATCTCGGGCCGTGTCCGTCCGTGCCCACGGACTGGACGCCGCTCAAGCACCGCTTTGACCCGTTTGAGCGCTGGAGCCCGCATGCGCGGCCGGCGGACGAGGATGTGTGGCAGTTCGAGGCTTTCCGCGTGCGGATGTAAGCGGTCCGCGGAATGCTGGAGATTAAAACAGTGCGCCGGCCTGTCACCAGGCCGGCGCACTGTTAAGCGAGCTTCCCCCTGGCGGCGCCGCCCCCCTCACCAGCGCCGAGCACCATCGTCGCTCTCTGACGATCCCCCTCCGCCTCCCTCCGAGCTAGAGCGACCGGACTTAGTGGCGATACCAGGGCAGAATAATGGACAACCCCTCGTAGGCCACAATCTGGCGTTGTTCTTCGCTCAACGTCAGCGTTGCCTCTTTGTCGCCGTCTTTAACTACGAGCGTCAGGAGAGCACTGCCATCATCCTCAACCTGCTTGATGCACGGCCGGTCTTCCCCCTCCGGAAAGCGCACCAGCTTGGCCGCGTGTCGGTCACAATAGGACGTGCAAGCATCACAATCGGTCCGGTCAATCCAAATCTTCACGCCGGGTACTCCTGAGTTATTTGTCACTCCTGACAATAAGCGCAGTGCCAGCCGGCCGGCACTGTCCGATTACGGTTGAAGAGAGGATTAAAGTCACATATCCTGGCGGCCGCGGCATCAGCTTGTGAAATCCAGAGCAACTAAAAACGCCCGCTGGGGCGGGCGCTTAGAGTGCGGAACTCGCGCAGCGCGCGGCGCCGGTCAGCCGCCGGCGCGGAAGAACTGGATAACTTGCTCCAGGGTCTGATCGAGCGTAAAGGTCGGCGACCAGTCGATGGCCGCCTTAATCTTGTCCAGGCTCGGTACCCGGCGCTGCATGTCCTCAAAGCCTTTCTCATAGGCTTGCTCGTACGGCACCAGGGCCAGCGGCGCGGCGGCGCCGGTGCGCGCGCGGATCCGCTCCGCCAGAGCCAGGATGGTGATCTCTTCCTGCGATCCGACGTTGTAGATTTCGCCCACGGCCGCCGGCGCCGCCGCCAGGGCAATCACCGCCCGGACCGTATCCTTGACATTGCAGAAACACCGGCTCTGTGAGCCATCGCCGTAAACCAACAGCGGTTCGCCGGCCAGGGCGCGCTGGACCAGGCGCGGGATCACCATGCCGTAGCTGCCCGTCTGGCGCGGGCCGACCGTGTTGAAAAAACGGCAGATCACCACCGGCACGTCGAACTGCTTGTGGTAAGCCAGCGCCAAAAACTCATCGATGGCCTTGGACTCGGCATAGCTCCAGCGGCTCTTGGTGGTCGGCCCCATCACGCGATCCGCGTCCTCGCGGAAGGGCAGGGCCGCGCTCTTGCCATATACTTCGGACGTGGACGCGATCAGGATCTTCCGGCCGTAGCGCCGCGCCAGACGCAGCGCCACTTCCGTGCCTTGTAAATTCGTCTCAATGGTCCGGACTGGGTCTTTGACAATCAGCTCGACGCCCACCGCCGCCGCCAGATGGAAGATCACGTCGCCCTCGCTGACCAGCCGGTCCATCACGGCTTCATGGGTGACGGTCTCATACACCATCTGGAAGCGCGGGTGATCCAGCAGGTGCGCCACATTGGCGCGCCGGCCGGTGGAGAGGTTATCCACCGCCGTCACCGCGTGACCCTGGGCCAGCAGCGTCTCCGCCAGATGACTGCCAATAAAGCCGGCGCCGCCGGTGATGAGTGCGCGCATAGACAACCTCTTACCCGCGGCCGTCCGAGGCCGGGGACTGATCGGGCTGCGCCAGGCTGACGCGTCCGGGATGCAGCCGCCGGATCCGCCCGAGATCCCGAAACATATTGACCACGCCTTCCCAGAAGCGCACCTTGCTGCCGGGCATATCAGCCCAGGCCACGGGCATCTCCACCAAGCGCAGGCCGGCGCGCTCGGCCAGGAACAGGATCTCCACATCGAACATGAACCGGTCCACGCGCCCCAGCGCGAAGAGCGGCCGCGCCACCGCGCCCCGGAACGCTTTGAACCCGCACTGCGTATCCTTAAACCGGCGCAATCCCACCAGTTGGTACTTCACCTGGTCAAAAACCCACGAGGCCGCGCGGCGGTAGAGCGCCGGCCGGACGTGGATCTCGGCTTCCGGCAGGCCCCGCGACCCGATCGCCACGTCGGCGCGTTCCGCTTCCAAGACGCGCAAGATGCGCGGGATTTCATCCAGCGGCGTCGCCAGGTCGGCGTCCATAAACAAGACGATCTCGCCGCGCGCGGCGGCCACCCCCGTCCGGACCGCGAAGCCTTTGCCCCGATTAGGCTGATAGCGGATCAGGCGCGCGCGCGGTTCCGGCGCGATCACCGCCTGGATGCGGGCGGCGGTTTCATCCAGGCTGCCATCATCCACCAAGATCAGCTCATAGTCGGGAATCCGCGCCCCGAGGTACGCCAGCACCTCGCCCAGGCGCGGCCCCAGGCGCTCGGCTTCGTTATAGGCGGGGATGATGACGGAGAGCTGCATAGCAAACAGGCCAGGGCTTAAAGCCAGATGGTCACGCGCCAGGCAGGCGTTCGGCCAGCCCGGGTTACGCCGCCGCCTGGCGGACGCGCTCCAGCAGCGCAAAGGACAAGACATGATCCAAGATCATGTGGCCGTCCTCCTGCTGGCCGATGCGGTCGCTGGGGACGATGACCTTCAGGTCTGCTAGCTGCGCGAGCTGGCCGCCCGGCCGGCCGCAGAAGCCGATAATGCGCGCGCCGTGGGCGCGGCCGTACTCGACGGCCTTAACAATATTGGGCGAGTTGCCGGAGGCGGAGATGGCCAAGATCACGTCGCCGGGCGCTAACAGGCTCATCAGCGGCTCGACAAAGATATCGTCGTAGCCCTGGTCATTACCCACGGCGGTCAGCCACGGCACATTGTCCGTCAGGGCGATGGCCTTGAAGCGCGGCTGGCCCGCCACCCGGGTGAATTTATTCAGGTCATTCATCATGTGCGAGGCCGTGGCCGCCGAACCGCCATTGCCGATGATGAAGATCTGGCGCCGGCCGCGCCAGGCGTCCATCAGCGCGTCCGCCACGGCGTTCACGTCGGCGCGCGATAAGTTGTGGATGACAGCTTCTAATTCGGTCAAATACAGATCAACGGCATCCATACAACCTCCAGGAGAGAGTTTAAGCCTTGACCGCGCCGACTTGTTTCATGTGGGCGCGCGCGGCGGCGGTATAGTTCCCAAAATCCGGCTGGCGCGCGGCCCAGGCCAGATACTCGCGCGCGCTCCGCGCCGGGTCGCCCTGCGGCTCCCACCCCAGCGCGCGCAGCCGGCTGATATCGGAGACAATGTGGCGGGTGTCCCCAAAGCGGTATTCACCGGGCAGGTGGGGCTCCAGCTCCGGCCGGCCGGCCGCCGCCGCCATAATGCGCGCAAACTCCAGCACCGTCCAGGCCCGGCCGGCGCCGACGTTGAACGCCTGGTAGTCGGCGCGCGCGTCTTCCAGCACCAGCTGATTGGCGCGCGCCACATCGCCCACATAAACAAAATCGCGCAGCTGCCGGCCGTCCTCGTACACCACCGGCCGTTCGCCGGCCAGCACTTGCATGGCAAAAATCCGCAGCGCGCCCGAATAGGCGTTGCGGAAGGATTGGCGCGGCCCCTGGACGATGGAGTAGCGCATGGCCACGCTCGGGATGGCATAGCGCCGGCCCAGGTTCAGCGCGATCTGCTCCTCGGTGTACTTGCTCATGGCGTAGGAGTTGTGCGGCCGGACCACCGTCTCGTCGGTGACGTCCGAGGCCAGCGGCGCGCCGCTCTCCGGATCGCGCAGCTCCCACTCGTGGCGCGCCAGCTGCTCCGCCGGCCGCTGGCCGGGGTACACCGGGGTCCCATCCGCGCGCCGGTATTTGCCCTCACCGTACACGGCCTGCGAGGCCGCCACCACGATCTTCTGGATCGGCAGGCGCTGTTCGACCACCACCTCGTACAACAGGGCCGTGCTGACCGCGTTGACGTGGAAGAATTTGGAAAAATCCGGCAGATAGTCCTGATACGCCGCCAGATGGAAGACGGCGTCCATGCCGGGCAGCGCCCGTTCCCAGGCGGCGCGGTCGCGCACATCGCCGAGCTGGAATTCCACCTCGGCCGGCACATACTCCGGCCGGCGCCGATCCACGTGGACGGGCGGCTCCAAGGCATCCAGCACCCGGATGGTGTGACCGTGCTGCAAGAGCCGGTCGATGGTGTGGGAGCCGATAAACCCGGCGCCGCCGGTGACTAGAATCCTCATGACCCGTCTTTCTCCGAAAGTCCGCGCGGCGCTTTGCTATAATGCCGCGCAATGTCTAATTCACTTGGGCGGCCCGCAGTGTTCCTGGATCGTGACGGAGTCTTGATCGAGAACCGGGCCGACTATGTGCGCACGCTGGCCGAGGTGGTCTTTCTGCCGGGCGCGCTGGCGGCGCTGGCCGCGCTGGCCCAGGCCCGGCCGGATTGGCCGATCTTCATGGCCACCAACCAGGCCGGGGTCGGGCGCGGGCTGGTCACGCTGGCGGCCGTCGCCGCGATCAATGCCCATGTCGTCGCTCAGGCGCGCGCCGCCGGCGGGCGCATTGATCAGGTCTATGTCTGCCCGCACCATCCAGACGCCAACTGCCCGTGCCGCAAGCCGCGCCCGGGCATGCTGCGCCAGGCGGCGGCCGACTGGCCGGTGGATTTGACGGCCTCGGTTTTTATCGGCGACGCCCTGACCGATGTGCAGGCCGGCCTGGCCGTCGGCGCGTGTCCCATCCTGGTGCGCACCGGGCTGGGCGCCGAACAAGAGCCGGCTGTGCGCCAGGCCGGGCTGACACCGCTGATCGTGGCCGACCTGGCGGCGGCGGTGGCCGCGCTGCTGGCCGCCCCCACCGCGCACACAAACGCCCCCTAAAAGTTGGGGGCGTCAGTCGTCAACGAGGGCATTTTACCATACGGATTTTTGGCCGCGCCGGCTCGCCCCGCGCCAACGCGCTTGGCAACCACTTTGTCCCGGCGGGATCTGGTCTGAAAGGAACCTCTCACGTTATGGCCCATTATTTGCTCACCGGCGTCGCCGGCTTTATCGCTTCCCAGGTGGCCGAGGTCCTGTTGGCGGCCGGCCACACCGTGGTCGGGCTGGACAACCTGAACGACGCCTACGATGTGCGCCTGAAAGAGTGGCGCCTGCGCCGGCTGGTGGGGCGCCCCGGCTTCGAGTTCCAGGCGGCGGATATCTGCGACCGGCCGGCGCTGGAGCAGGCGTGGGCGGCCGGCGGCGGCGCCTACGCGGCCGTCATCAATTTGGCCGCCCGGGCTGGGGTACGCTATTCGGTGGAAAACCCGTGGGTCTACCTGGAGACCAACACCACCGGCACCCTCAATCTATTGGAATTGTGCCGGCGCGCCGGCGTCCCCAAGTTCGTCCTGGCCTCCACCTCCAGCCTGTATGGGTCCCATAACCCGCAGCCCTATCGCGAGGACGCGGACACCAACCGGCCGCTCTCGCCCTACGCGGCCTCCAAAAAGGCCGCCGAAGTGCTGTGCCACGCCTATCACCATCTCTACCAGTTGGATGTCTCCGTGGTGCGGTATTTCACCGTCTACGGCCCCGCCGGCCGGCCGGATATGAGCCTGTTCCGGTTTGTGCAGTGGATCAGCGAGGGCCGGCCGGTCATCATCTTCGGAGACGGCCGCCAATCCCGCGATTTCACCTACGTGGAAGACATCGCGCGCGGGACGGTCGCGGCGCTCAAGCCGCTGGGCTATGAAATCCTGAATCTGGGGTCGGATCGGCCGGCGCCGCTGATGGATCTGCTGCGCCTGATCGAGGCGCGGGTGGGCCGCACGGCGCAGATTGAATACCGGCCGGCGCATCCCGCCGACGTCAGGGCCACCTGGGCCGACATTTCCAAAGCGCGGGCGCTCTTAAACTGGGAGCCGGCGTTCACCTACGAGCGGGGCGTGGAAGCGCTGGTGGCGTGGTATCAGCAGGAACGCGCCTGGGCCAGCCAATTACGGACGGAGTAAGGGCGCGCCCGAAGCCCGCGGCGCGGCCGGCGGTTACGTGCCGCGCAGCCCGATGATCACGGGGATGGTGCGGAGCATGATCAGCACATCCAACCAGGGCGATTGGTGCTTGATGTAATACAAATCCCACTGCAGCTTGAGGGCATTATCGGCCACGGTGCCGGCGTAGCCGTAATTGATCTGCGCCCAGCCGGTTAAGCC
>JAGOBN010000746.1 GCA_017999235.1 Anaerolineales bacterium
CGTCACGCCGGTGTTCAACGTGGAAAATACGCCGTTCTCCGGCACCGGGCTGGGACTGGTGGTAAACGTCTCGCCGCCCGGTGCGCTGATATCCACGGCCGCCCCATAGTTGCTGTAGATCGCGCGGTCGCCGCCGCGGTCAGTGGCCGCCACCGTGATCACCCCCGCGCAGTTGGCGGGCTGGTAACTGGTGGTGTTCAGGCTGCTGCCGTTGTTGCCGGCCGCCACCACCACGATCGCGCCGGCGGCGTTGACGGCGTTGAGGGCGGTCTGGTATGTGGCGCTGCACGTGCCGGGGCCGGCCAGACTCACATTGATCACTTTGGCCGGATGGGGATTGGCCGGCGCGCCGGCCACCGCCAGGCCGGCGGCCCAGCGCAGACCGTCGGCGATATCCGACGTAAAGCCCCCGCACTTGCCCGCTACACGCACCGGCACCAGCGGCGACATCCAGTTGAGGCCGGCCCCGCCCAGGCCATTATGGCCGGCGGCGCCCAAGGTGCCGGCGGTGTGGGTGCCATGCCAGCTGCTGTTGGTCACCGGACAGCCGGCCAAGGGGCCGGCGGCGGCCTCGGCCGACGTGACCCAGTCGCCGGGATCGCGGGGATCACTGTCGCGCCCCCCGCCATCGTTGGCCCCCGCCGCATCCGTCACAAAGTCATAGCCGCCCACCCAGCGCCCGTCCAAATCAGGATGATCCGTGATGCCGGTATCGACCACGGCGATCCGGACCGTGCTGGCGCCGGTGGTGAGATCCCAGGCGGCCGGCGCGTTGACGCCGTAGGCTTCGAAGTAATGCCACTGCGCGCTGTAGGACGGGTCGTTGGGCGCCCAGGCCGGGAACATCCGGCGATCCGGCTCGGCATACTCAACGTCCGGCAGGGCTGCCAGCTGCCGGGCGATGACTTCCACCTCGGCGAGCGGACGCTGGGCTGGCAGGCGCAGGACGTGCGCGGCGCCGGACAGGGCGCGCACATAGGCGAATTCCACCCCGGCCGCCGCGCCCAGCGCTTGCAGTCGGTTGGCGCCGGCCGGCGCCGCGGCGCCGGGTTTGTATTTGACAATGATCTGATTGGTGGGCGCCAGATCCAAGCTGGCGGGCGCCGCCGGCTGAGCGGGCGCGCTGGCTTGCGCCGGGCGCGGGGCCAGCCCCACCCCCGCGCTCAGAAGCCCGGCGCCGGCCAGCAGTCCGCTGATGATCAAGAACCGACCGGGTTTCAGCATCATCGGTGCAGATTAGCGAGAGTAAGCGGCCCGCGCCGGCGCGGCCGGGCCGGACACCGGCCCCAGCACGGTAGGCAGATACAGGGCGAACGGCCCAGCGGCGGCCACCGTCCACGCCCGGCTGGCTGGCTGGACGCTGACGTTCCCGCCTCCATCTACGGCACGGACCCGGAAGGTGTGCCCGCCCAGCGCCAGGCCGCTGTAAACCACGGGCGACACGCACGCGGTGAAGGCGGCCTCATCCAGCGAACATTCAAAGGTCAAACCCGGCGCGTCAATGGAGAAGGTGAAAGTGGCGCTGGCGCTGGGGGACGTGGGGGCCGGCCCTGAGTCGATCACGGCCTGCGCTGCCACAATCGTCCACTGGTAGCTGGCCGGCGTCGGGTCGGCGTTCAGCGACAGATCCAGCGCGCGGACCCGCAGCTGATGCGCGCCCGGCGTCAGGCCGTCCGCCGTAAAAGGCGCGGCGCAGGCCGTGAACGCGGCGCCGTCCAGCGCGCACTCAAAGAGCAGCCACAGCGGGCTGGTGGTGTCATCACTGCCGGAGAAGGTAAAGCCGCCGTCCCTGAGCACGGTCGTGGCGGGCGGCTGCGTGAGGAACATCGTGTCCGGCGGCGCTAGCTCGAGCGGCGTCAGCGCCGCGCACTGGTCCTCCCGGTTGCCCTGCACCACGTTGCCGCCGCCGCTGGGCGGGGGCAGATTGTCTTTGCACTGCAGATTGCCGTCGATCTGGTTGCCGGAGATGGCGACCCCGCCCAAGTTGAGGAACACCTGCACGCTGCCGCCCACCTGGCTGCGCGTGGCGCTCACAGTCTGGAGGTTTGCCTCAAATTGAAGGTCGCCATTGATTCGCGCCTGATCAATCTGGGCCGCGCCGCCGGATTTGATCTGGAGGCTGCCGCTGATCACCGAGCCGGCCAGCACCCGCACCGCGCGCGCGCCTTCGGCCTGAAGATTGCCGGCCACGGTGACGCCCCACGCCGTCAAGGCAGCGCCGCTTTCCACTTTGAGCGTGCCCTGCACCAGCGTACCCGCCAGCGTGCAGTCCGCATCCGCCGGCACACGCACATTGTCAACCGTCACCGCCGGCCAAGTTCCTTGGCAGACCACCTCTTCCGCCCGCGCGGGGGCGTGGCGAACCAGCAGCAGGGTGAGCGCGGAGATCAACCCGAGACCAGTCAGGCATAGACGGCGCATGCGAAATCTCCTGTTTGAGTTGTGGATTTCGCTGATAGAACGCGGGACCGCGCCAAAAGTCACGGGGGGAAACGGCCGTCCAGAAAACTCGTGGCCGGCGCCTTCCCGCGGTCCGACTGGCCCTGCTCGGGAGGCGCGCCGGAACAGCCGGCTCAGGCCAGCCGGCCGTGAATCAGGCGGACAATATCCTGGCTGCCAGTGAGCGTCACGCGCTGGCGGTCAAACACGTCCAGCGGCTGATTGTCGAGATGCACGACGATCACGCGCAGCGGCTGCTCCAACGCCGC
>JAGOBN010000086.1 GCA_017999235.1 Anaerolineales bacterium
TGCGGTGGCGAAGTGCGGGTGTTAATCCAGCCCTATTTTCCGCCGCCGAAACTCGTCATTGTGGGCGGCGGGCACATCGGCCAGCCGCTCCAAGTGATGGGCACGGCCGCCGGCTTTGAGGTCAGCGTAATGGATGTCGAGCCGGGCCGCGCCACCGTACCCGAGCTGGAGACCGGCGGCTTCACTGACGACACTTATATCGTGTTGATCACCACGGATCATGTCTCGGATGAGGCCGCCTTGCGCCAGGCGGTCGCGTCGCCGGCCCGCTATATCGGCATGATCGGCAGCCGCGCCAAGTGCCAAACGTTGTTGGAGCACATCCGGGCCGCCGGCCACTCGGAGGCGAGCCTGGCGCGGGTTTATGCGCCCATCGGCCTGGATCTGGGCGGGACCACCCCGCAGGAAATCGCCGTCGCGATCCTGGCCGAGATCATTGCCGTTCGCCGGGGCGGCAGCGGCGCGAGGCGTTCGCGCCCGCCCAGCGTGTGAGGTGTGACCGACGGGTAAGGGCAATTACCCGACGGGTTACAACGTCACCAGGGCGAGTGCGTTGCCCCTAGCCCCCTCAAAATGACATAGAACACCTGGATAGGTGACATCCTTCCCTTCGGCGGGGCGGGCGAGTCGATATACTTCAACAATGGTTGAATTACCCCATCGAGGCCCTATGCCTGTCATTGAGCCGCCCGCGATCAACCTCGTCCAGCTCGCCCAGCGCCTCAAGGCCCTATCCGATCCCAAGCGCCTGCTCATCCTGCACACCCTGATGGAAGGCGTCCAGTGCAATTGTGAACTGGGCGACGTCCTGCAGATGCCGGCCAACCTGATCTCCCACCATCTGCGCGTTTTGCGCGAGGCCGGCCTGGTCACGGTCGAGCGGGATGTCTTGGATGGCCGCTGGATCTACTACGCCGTCAACCCGGCCGCCCTGGCCGAGATCAGCCAAATGGCCGGCGGCTTCTTCGACCCGGCGCGGATCAAGCCGCGCCGCGCCACCTGCGGCCCACAAGGGTCAGTGGTGAAGATCACCGAGATCACCGTCCGCCACCCCGAGAAAGTTGGATAACACCATGCCTGAAACCGTGACGCTCCTCGATGCCATGCCGACGGCGACCGCCGCGCCGGCCGCCGTGGAATTCTTCGATCCGCCCATGTGCTGCCCGACCGGCTTGTGCGGGCCGACCCTGGATCAGACCCTGCTCGACGTGAGCGAGATGATCATGGCCCTGCAAGGTGAAGGCGTGGCCGTCATGCGCTACCAGATGACGAGCCATCCACAGGCCTTCATGAGCAACGCCGATGTGATGCGCCTGGTGCGCGCCCAGCAGATGGCGGCCCTGCCCATCACGCTCGTGCGTGGCAAAGTGATCAAGACGGGCGCTTACCCATCCTTGGCGGAAGTGCATGCCGCACTCGCCGGGAGCGCGGCATGAGCACCTTCCGTTTCTTCTCCGGCAAGGGCGGCGTGGGCAAGACCAGCCTGGCCTGCGCCACCGCCGTCGAGGCCGCGGACGCCGGCCGGCGCACCCTGCTCGTCACCACCGACCCGGCCTCCAATTTGGCCGATGTCTTCGAGCAGGCCATCGGCCACCAGGTCACGCCCATCGCGGCCGTGCCCAACCTGTGGGCGATGGAAATCGACCCAGACCGTGCCACCGATGAATACAAGGAACGCGCCCTGGCCCCGCTGCGCGCCGCCTTCCCGCCGGCCATGGTGGCCGTGATCGAGGAGCAGATGAGCGGCCCGTGCACGTCCGAAGTCGCCGCCTTCGACCGCTTCACGGATTTCCTGGAAGCGCCGGCCCCGGATCAGCCGGCCTACGACCTGATCATCTTTGACACCGCGCCCACCGGCCACACGATCCGCCTGCTGGAGCTGCCGGCCGAGTGGAGCCAATCGATTGACGCCGCCAGCGCCGGCAGCGGCCAGACCTGCATCGGGCCGGCCGCGGCCGTGCAGGACGCCAAGCACAAGTACGAGCGCGCCCTGGCCCAGCTCCGCCGCCCGGAGCAGACCACGTTTACGTTCGTGCTGCAGCCGGAAGCGATCTCCATCCGCGAGACCCAGCGCGCCATCGGCGAGCTAGGCAAGCTGGGCATCCACGCGCACCAGCTCATCGTCAACGCCGTCATCCCGCCCGAGGCCGCCGCCGACCCGCTCTTCGCGGCCCGGCGCGAGATGCAAGGCCGCTACCTGACCCAGATCGCGGCCGACCTGCCCTGGCCGGCGCGCCAGATCCCGCTGCTCAACGGCGAGATCAAGGGCCTGGCCCGCGTGCGCGCGTTGGCCGGCATCCTGACTCATCCCGAAACCCGCCCGACCTTCACGGCCGCCGCCGATGAGACGCCGGCCATGGAGTGGCCCGTGGACACGATCCTGGGCCGACTGCAGCCGGCCAACGGCCAGCGCCGCACCGTGTTCTTCGCCGGCAAGGGCGGCGTGGGCAAGACCGTGGCCTCGTGTGTCACCGCCGTCCACTTGGCGCGGCACAACTACCGCACCCTGCTCATCACTACCGACCCGGCCGCCCACCTGGGAGATGTGCTGGGCGTGCCAGTTGGCGACGCCGTCGCCCCAGTCGCGGGCGTATCCAATCTCTGGGCGGCCAAGATCGACCCCAAGGCCGCGGCCGAGACTTACAAAGCCCGCATCCTGGACGATGCCCGCCGGCGCGGCCGGCCGGCGGAAGCCCTGCGCGTGATGGCGGAGGAAATGGACTCGCCCTGCACCGAGGAGATGGCGGCCTTCGACCTGTTCATTGACTACGCCTCCCAGGCGGAGTGGGACGTGGTGGTCTTCGACACCGCACCCACCGGCCACACCCTGCGTCTGCTGGAATTACCGATGGATTGGAGCCAGCAGTTGGACGTGAAGGTCTTCGCCACTGTGGACAGCGCCGCGGCCGACGATGTAGCCAAGCGGCGCTTCGGGGACGTCATCGCCATGATGCGCGACCCGGAGCGCAGCACCTTCGCCTTCGTCATGTACCCGGAGGCGACGCCGATCATCGAGGCCTACCGCGCCAGCCAGGAGCTGCGCACGCTCGGCATCGCGCCAGGCCTAGTGGTCGCCAACTTCGTCATCCCGCCGGACGCGGCGGCCGCGCCCTTCACGCGCGCGCGCCGCGCCATGCAGTCCCGCTACCTGGCCGAGATCAGCCAGCGCTTCGCGGTGCCCGTCCTGAAGATCCCGCTCCTGCCGCACGAGATCAAGGGCCTGGAGACGCTGACTGCGCTGGGCGAGCAGTTGTATGGCCAGAGCGCGCCCGCCGCACTGCCCGCCTGACACTTCAAGGAGACCCCATGACCACCCTCACCCCCGCGGCCGTGGCCGCACCCGTCCCGGCGGTCCAGGCCGCCCGCGACCTGGCGGCCGCCCTGGCCGAGACCCCGGAATTCCAGGCGTTTGAACACGCCAGCCAGGCGTTGCGCGCCGACCCCACGGCCGGCCAGGCGATCCGGGCGCTCCAGGCCAAGCAGCAAGCGCTGCGGGCCGTGCTGGCGCTGGGCGCCGCCAGCCCCGAGGAACAGGCCGAGCTGGCCGAGCTGGACCGCGCCGTGCGCGCGCATCCAGCCATCAGCGCGTACACCCGCGCCCAGGCCGAGCTGACCGCGCTCTGCCAGATCATCGGCGATGTGCTCTCGGATAACACCGGCCTGAACTTCGCCGCGGTCTGCGGCGCCGGCGGCTGCTGCTGAAAGGACCTGCTCATGTTGGAACTGACTCTGCCCGCCCCGGTCCGCACCGCCACCGAAGTCCTGGCGCAAGCCCTGCTGGCCTCCGCGCCGTTCACGGCTTACGAAGACGCGCAGGCGCGGCTGATGGACGATCACGCCGCCCGCACGCTGCTCAACGATCTCTCGGCCGCCCAGGCCAACCTGCGGCGCCAGGCGGCTACGACCCCGGCCGATATCACCCGGGTGCGCACCCTGCAGCACGATGTGCAGGCCAACGCCACGATCCAGGACTTCGCCCTGGCGCAGCAGGGCGCCATCGACGCCCTGCGCGAAGCCAACACCGAGATCAGCCAACTGCTGGGTGTGGATTTCGCCGCCCTGGCCAAACGTTCGGGCTGCTGCTAAAGGAAACCCACGCCATGCCCACCTACGTTTACAAATGCGAAGCGTGCGCCGAGACCTTTGACGTGACCGCCTCGATCAAGCAAAAAGAGGCCGGCCTCAAGCCCGAATGCCCGGTCTGCCATGCTCATAAAACCCGCCAGGTGCTGACGGCCGGCCTGGTGCTGGTCGGCGGCGGACATGGGGCGGCGCCGGCGCCCAGTTGCGGCTGCGGCTCCGAAGGCGGGTGCTGCCAGTCGTGACCGCGCCGATTGAAGTCCGCGTCATCGGCGCGCCGGTGGCCTGCGCCGACGGCTTCAAAGACACCTGGCGCGAGGTGGCCGCCTGGGCCGGCCGGCAGTTGGCCGGCCACTTCGGCGACGCCGTGCGCGTGCGATACTTTGATTTGTTCGACGCGGACTGCCCGCCCCTGCCGGCCGGCGCGCAACTGCCGGTGGTGCTGGTCGAAGACACTGTGGTCAGCAGCGGCGGCAAGCTCTCCATTCCCGCCATCCGCCGACAAATCGAGGCGCGGATAGCCGCCAGCCGCCCGGTATGAGTATCACGGACACCGTCATCCGCGAAACGCTGGGGACCGTCATTCATCCGTCGTTTGGTCTGTCGCTGGTCGCGCTCGACATGGTGCGTGCGATCCGGATTGAGGCCGGCCAGGTGGAAGTGGACCTGGTCATGAATTGCCCGGGGTGTCCGGGCGCGGAAGCCGCGCTGGCGCTGGCGCGGACCAAATTGAAAGCCATCGCGGGCGGGCGTGTGGTGCGCCTGCAGCTGCTGCCACAGCTCTGGACGCCGCCCTGGGAGCCGGGCGGCTAAGTTGGCACGCTGACCTCGCCGAGGTATTTCAGAAAAGGATGCACGCGTTATGAGCGATTTGATGACTTGGGCCTTGAAGAGCCAGACCCCGACCACGCCCAAGGCGGAATGGGCGCGCGTGAACGCGGACGGCCACCTTGTCCTGCCGCCGGAAGTGGCGGCCCAACTCGGCTTAATCCCTGGCGCGGAAGTCCGCCTGGAAGCCACCCAGAACGGCTTGCGCCTGCACCGGCCGGTCACCCACCTGGCCAAGGTCTACATCGAGCCCACCATCGACTGCAACCTGGACTGCGTCACCTGCTTCCGCAACGGCTGGGACGAGCCCAAGGGGCGCATGACCGACGAGACCTTTGCCGCCATCCTGGCCGGCCTGCGCGAGCTCGATCCGCTGCCGACCGTGTACTTTGGCGGCATCGGCGAGCCGACCTTCCACAAGCGCACCCTCGAGTGGATTGCCGCGTGCAAGGCGCTGGGCGCGCGGGTGGAGATGATCACCAACGGCACGCTCCTGACCGAGAAACGCGCCCAACAGATCATCGAGTCTGGCCTGGATCTGCTGTGGGTCTCCATCGACGGCGCCTCCCCCGAAAGCTATGCGGATGTCCGGTTGGGGGCGGAACTCCCGCGCGTGCTGGAGAACTTGGGCCGCTTCCGCAAGCTACGCCGGGGCGGCCACTTCGCCAAGCCCGAGATCGGCGTCACCTTCGTGGCCATGAAGCGCAATATCGCCGACCTGCCCCAGGTGCTGAAGATCGCGCGCGAGCTGGGCGCCCGGCATTTCAACGTCAGCAACGTGCTGCCGGTCACGGAAGACCTGCAGGCCGAGATGCTCTACACGCGCGCCCTGCGCGATTTGAGCTATCTGCCCGCGCGCGAGATCCCGCGCCTGAGCCTGCCCAAGATGGATTTCAACGAGCTGACCCGTGATGCGCTGATGCAGGCTTTCCAGTCCGGCTTCAGCGTCAACTACGCCGGCAATAGCTGGGGCGGCGCCAACGATGTCTGCAATTACATTGAGAGCGGGTCGATGTCCATCGCCTGGAACGGCGCGGTCAGCCCGTGCTGGCCGCTGATGCACACTCATCAGAGCTACCTGCATGCCAAGCCGCGCCAGAACAAAAGCCACGTCATCGGCAACATCCGTGAGCGCAGCGTCGGCGATTTGTGGCTGGATCCGGAGTACGTGGCGTACCGGCAGAAGGTCCAGAGCTTCGGCTTCGCGCCGTGCACGTTCTGCGGCGGCTGTGAGATGTCCGAGAGCAACGTTGAGGATTGCTACGCCAACGAATTTCCGGCCTGCGGCGGCTGTCTGTGGTCTCAGGGCGTGATCCAGTGTCCGTGACCGTTGACCTGACCCCGGTGCTGGCGGAATTCGAGACCGGCCTGGCGCAGACCAAATGCCAGCAGTGCGGGTGCATGCAGGGCGCGCTGGCCGGCCTGACCGCGGCTATGCCAAACATCGACGCGCCAGAGCCGCTGGCTCAGCGCCTCACCGCCTGGACGGCGCTCATGCAGCCCGTGCGCTATGCCTGCCTGGGCTGCGCCCACTGCTACCCGGCCGTCGGCCAGAACGCCTTCGCCGAGTTGTTCCCGACCGCCGCCGCGCCGGCGCTGAGCTGCGATTTTCAGGCCGCTTTGGCTGGAGCAGGACGGCCAGGTAGTGCTCAGTATGTGGCGGGTGTACCTATTAGAGACGATTGAGGCGACGGGTTCGATCAGCGCGGCGGCTCGTCAACTGGATGTGCACGATCGGACCGCCTGGCAGAAGGTGCGGGAAATCGAACAACGGCTGGGCATGAAAGTATTGGAGACGGCGGCCGGCGGGCAGCGTGGAGGCGGCGCCACACTGACTCCGGCCGCTCGGCGCGCCATTGAAACGTTCCACAGCTTTAGTCAGGGCTTCGAAGAGGAGGTCGTGCAGCGCTTGTGAGAAGACATGCGAAGGTCTATAGGCCTTGATGACCGGGCTACGACCATGGCATCACCATGGCAGCATGCCGGCTTCTGCAACCCCCGGCGTCTTCATCCAACGCCAGCCAGCCCCCAGATCGGGAAATAGCCGCCGCGGCGCCCATCACTCCAGCGCCGCCGGCCAAACGACCAGGCCGGCCGCCTGCCAGAGCTGTTTATCGAAAGCCGCCACCGTCACTGGTTCGCCAAGCACTTCCTGCCACATCAACGCCGCCGCCAGGTGCACGGCAACATAGGCGCGCAGGCCGTGTTGCCAGGCCAGGCTGTCGGAGCGCGCCACCAAACTCTCGGTCACCTGCAAGGCCAACAGACTCGGCCACTCGGCCTGAAAGGCCTTGACCGCTTTTCGCCATCCGCCGCCGACAGCCAGTTCATCCGCACCGCTTTGGCCACCGCCGCCGGCAGTTCCACCCGGGTGAGCAGACCGGCGCCAATTAGCTCGGCCGCCTGGAGAAGGGCGATCACGTCGGCGGACTGAGCTTCCCCGATGTATTTTTTCGCCAGCGCGCTGGTATCCAGATACAGGATCATTCGCGTCCCTCACTGATCAGCTCCGCCCGGGTGTGCCGGCGCCGCAAGGCCACGACCGGCTGGCCGGTCGGCAGCTTCTTGCCGTTCCAGGTCACCAGGCCGGCCCGGCGCATCGCCTCCACGCGCTCCGCTCGGCCAGTGGCTGCGCGCTCGGGACCAGCCGGCCGACCGGCTTGCCTTGTTCAGTGATGACAATCGTGTTCCCGCGCTTGATCTCGCACAGATACTCGCTCAGGCGGACTTTCAATTCTATGACTCCAACGGTCACTTCAGTCATGGTGCCTACGAATATATAACCACATTGCACTGTATGCAGTCATAAATTAACCCATCCCAAATCGCAACCCAGTCACGCCAGCGAGAGGAACAGAACCGGAACAATTCGCGCGCCTGGGTAGATATATCCTGTTGTCAAACATGTTCTAGTTGGAACTGGTGGCATGCTGTCGGGGCCGAGCGCTTTGGGATGTTGGAGACGATCCGGGAATACGCACAGGACAAGCTGGAGGCCAACGGCGGAACCGCCGCGCTGCGTCGGCACGCGGAGTATTGCGCCAGCTGGGTCACTCAACATAGCATAGATTTATGGTGGGGGCGCGGGCGCGCCAGTTGCACGACCAACTGGAAATAAAAAACGGCAAATTGCGGGCCGCCTTGAGTTGGGCTTTGGGTGGTGCAGACAGCGAATTAGGCATGCGCCTGGTCGGGGATGTCTTCACCTTTTGGTGGAGTCGAAATCACCACCGGGAATGGGAGGACTGGTTCGCGGGGACACAACCCTATCTGGAGCACGCGTCGCCGGCGGCGCGCGCCGATGCGCTCCTGGCGCTGGGCGGGGCGGACTTCTATGTCCGGCAGGATCTTGCGGCCGGTCGGCAACATTGCGCCGGCGGTTGTGGGTGGGGAGATAGCCGCTAATGTCCACGGCGATGGCAAAGGCCACGTTCGGGTCCTTCAAGAACTTCTCTTGCACCTCCGGGAAATGGGCATCGGCAAAGCCGTCGCCGGCCGCATGGTATTTGAGGGGCTTTGTGTTCGGCACCAACTGATAGTCGGTGTCAAATGCTTGCGTCTCCGTGAGTTGGCCGGCGGCGAGGGCGGCTTCGAGTTGGCATGCAATGGCCTGCGCGCCCGCCTGGGCCTGCCGCTCATACTTCGTGATCAATGTGCTCTGGCTAAGTGTGAGCGGCACGTCTTGGTCAACGTCGCCGCCGGCCATGCGATTGGCCAGGGCGCTTACGCCCCGGACGCGCCGCATGGGCCACAGGACCAGGCTGGCCGCCGCGGCCAGGATCAGCGCCAGCACAACGGCCACCGCCATCGAACGCCAGGTCACACTCGCCAGCTGCGCCTCAACTCGCACCGGCGAGAACCCGATCCGGAACGCGCCCCAATGCCGCCCATTAACCCGGATCGGCGCCGAGATATCCCACAAGACTTCGCCGGTGTCGCGATAGTAGACCTGCTGTAGGCCCGGCTGGGTATTCTGGGCGGCAGCCAGGCCGGTCGGGTCATTGAACAAGCGCTTCGTGCGGTTGCCCGTCAGGTCGGCGCTATAGTTGCCGGTGAGGGGTTGACTATAGTGGCGGTTGTGCGTCGGCAAGTAGCCGTTCAGATCCTCGACCACGGCATAGACCGTGTCGGCATCGGCCAGGTAAGCATCCTCAATGGCCTGGAAATTTACATTGGTAAAGGCATCATAGGCCGTGTGATATTTCGGCGGATCGGTGCTGGGTATGGCTTGGTAATCCGTATCGAAAATCTGTGCTTCGGTTAGGCGGCCGCTGGCGATGGCGTCCTCCAGGATATGCCCGGCTGACTGGGCACCGGTGACCGCCATGTTCTCGCCTTTAGCCAGCAAGGTGACTTCCAGGGTCGAACTTTGGACCTGAATGTCCTAAGCAACGTAGATTGTCAGCAGTCCCAGGATGACGGCGCCGACCAGCAAGGCCGTTCGAAACTGGGTGTTGCTCAACAACACATTCCGAATCCCGCGCAACATAGGCGTAAGTCCTTCGCCAATATGGCTTTATGAACGCGATGCCGGCTGCGCCCGGGCCGGCTTGAGTCAAGAGCCGTTGCTTTCATCGCCAGGCCCCAGGCAGATATTGACAGCGAAAGCTGTTGTTCATGATCGGCTCGCTGCCAGTTGAATGGCATCCCGGAAGTCGGGGTTAATGTCAATCGACGGTCACCTGTAACCGTTCACGACCCCATTTGTCGTTGATTAAAGTTGTGCTCGATGAAACTACCGGTCTATAAAACCAGGGTGAAAACCCGGACCGACCTGATCAGCCGCAGACCTGTACGTCTGTCTCGGCAACAAACGCCATCAAGAAATCGGATCACAAGCTAACACCGATTGAAAGCAGCAATAGTGAATAGGCAAAACAGCTTGCTTCTAGGCTTGCGCTCAGGTCTTCTGACGAATCCAGATGAGGTGAATATCATCGGCGACTGGGCCAAGAGTGAAATCCAGCACATGACTATCGGGCGGGTACCGCTTGCCTGCCCCCGCCGACAACTGTCGCTGCGCTACAC
>JAGOBN010000087.1 GCA_017999235.1 Anaerolineales bacterium
CTCCCGGACCGGGTGGCGGCCCTGGCCGAGCACGGCGCCCTGGCCGCCGGCTCGCCGGCGGAAGCCGCCGCCGGCGCCGACCTGATCATCTCCATGATCCTGGACGACGCGGTGCTGGAAGCGGTGGCGCTCGGGCCGGACGGGGTGCTGCGCGGCGCGCGCGCCGGCGCCATCTACGCCGATATGAGCACGGTCTCGGCCGCCATCTCCGCCCGCGTGGCGGCGGCGGCCGAAGCAGCCGGGGTGGCCTTCCTGCGCGCCAAGGTCTCCGGCAGCATCAAGCCGGCCACCGACGGCACCCTGACCATCTTCGCCTCCGGCCCGCCGGCCGCGTATGAGCACTGCCAGGCGGCCTTCCGCGCCCTGGGCCAGCGCAGCTACTATGTCGGCGCCGGCGAGGAGGCCATCTACCTCAAGCTGGTCCACAGCCTGATGGTGGGCCTGACGGCCGGCCTGGTGGGCGAGGCCCTGACCTTCGGCGAGCGCGGCGGCGTGGACTGGAACCAAATGATCGACGTGCTCAACCACAGCGCGCTCAGCTCGCCGCTCTTCAACTATAAGGCGCCCCTGCTCACGGCGCGCGATTACGCCGCCCCGCAATCCACCGTGGACGTGGCCGCCAAGGACATTGACCTGGCCCTGGCCGACGCCAAACGGCTGAACATCCCCCTGCCCCTGACGGCGGTGACGCGCGAGCTGTACCGATCCATGCAGGCGCGCGGCGAGGGCGGCTTGGACTTTATCGGCATTGTGAAGGTCTTTGAGGCCCTGGCCGGCCTGGACGCGCCGGCCCCGCGCTAGTGAGAGTCCCGCATGCGCTATGTCACTGTCCCCGGCACCGACCTGTCCGCTTCGGTGCTCTGCCTCGGCACCAACCGCTTCGGCAGCGAGCTGGACGCCCGCGCCAGCTTCGCCCTGTTGGAGGCCTTCGTCGCGGACGGCGGCACCTTCATTGACACCGCCCACATCTACGCGGATTGGATCCCCAGCGCGCCCCGCAGCGCCAGCGAGAAGACCCTCGGCGCCTGGCTGCGGGCCAGCGGCCGGCGCGATCAGATCGTGCTGGCCACCAAGGGCGGCCACCCGGACCTGGCCGCCATGCAGCGTTCGCGGCTCTCACGCGCCGCGCTGGAACAGGACGTGAACGCCAGCCTGGCCTGTCTGCAGACCGACCGGATTGACCTATACTGGCTGCATCGGGATGATCCAGCGCTGCCGGTGGGCGAAATTCTGGAAACCTTGAACGCCATTCAGCGCACCGGCAAGCTCCGGTATTTCGGCTGCTCCAACTGGCGCGCGCCGCGCCTGCGCGAGGCCCAGGCCTACGCCCAGGCCCACGGCCTGGCCGGCTTCGCGGCCAACCAGCCGCAGTGGAGCCTGGCCGCGCCCAACCGCGCCGCCCTCTCCGACCCGGAGCGGCTGGTGGTCTTCGACGCCGACGCCTACGCCTTCCATCAGGCCGCCGGCCTGGCCGTGGTGCCGTGGTCGGCGCAGGGCCAAGGCTATTTTGACAAGCTGGACCGGCTCGGCGCCGCCGGCCTGGCGGACGCCGACCGCCGGAAGTTCGACAGCGCCGCCAACCAGGCGCTTTATCCCCCGGTCAAGGCGCTGGCCCAGCGCTATGGCGTCTCGGTCGGCGCCATCGCCCTGAGCTATTTGCTCTCCCAGCCTTTCGCCGTGTATCCCGTCATCGGCCCGCGCACCGTGGAACAGTGGCGGGCCAGCCTGCCGGCCCTGACCGTGTCGCTGACGCCCGCCGATCTAGCCGCGCTGCCGTCCACCCCGCCGGCCGCCTGAGCCGGCTGTCTTTAAGGAGCCCCCATGCCCGAACTGCCCATCACCGACATCGGCCACGCTCAGCCCGATATCAGCCGCCTCATGGCGCCCGGCGCCGAGAAGCGCCAGAGCATGCGCGGCTTCGATCCGGATTACGTGGACATCGTGGATTACATCGTCCGCTGCACGCACAAGATCTGGGAAGAGGGCGGCATCGGCCTGATCTACAGCCACTATCAGCACAATTCCGTCATCCACACCTCGGACGGGCTGACCTACGGCCGGGACAAGGTCATCGCCGACTCGCTCCGCACCATGGCCGCCTTCCCCGATATCCGGCTCTTCTCCGACGACGTGATCTGGAGCGGCAACGACGTGGACGGCTTCCACTCCTCGCACCGCATCGGCTGGGTGGGCCACAACACCGGCTACAGCCTGTACGGGCCGCCCACCGGCCGGCGCGTGATGCGCTACGGCATCGCCCACTGTTTTGTCAAAGAGAACCGCGTGGTGGAGGAGTGGATCTGCCGCGACGAGCTGGCGCTGATCCGGCAATTGGGCTTTGACGAGCACGCTTTGGCGCGCCAGTTCGCGGAAGATGAAGCCGCCGCCGGCCTGCGGACCACCACCCCCCTCGGCCGCGGCGAAGTGGCCCGGCTGGCCGGCCAGACCATGCCCGCAGTCTTGGCCCCTAAGCCGGCCACCGGCCGCTTTGACGTGGAGGACTTCACGCGCCGCGCCTTCCACGACCTGTGGAACTGGCGGCTGCTGAACCGCATCAACGAAATCTACGCGCCCAACTACGTCTGCCGCACGTCCTCCAACCGCTCGCTCTACGGCCGGGGCGATTACAAGGCCTATGTGCTCGGCTTCATGGCCGCCTTCCCGGACCTGGCGCTGGATATCGACCACCTCTGCTGGCTCGGCGACGATGAGCAGGGCTACCGGGTGGCGACCCGCTGGACCCTGCAGGGCACGCACCGCGGCCCCGGCGTGTGGGGCAAGCCCTCCGGCCAGCGCATCCGCCTGATCGGCATCACGCACCAGCTCATCCAGAACGGCCAGTTTGTGCGCGAGTGGACGGCGTTTGACGAGTTCGCGCTGATGAAGCAGTTCTACGCGCCTCTCGCCTGACGGCCATGCCATACATCCTGGGCGTTGATCAAGGCACCACGCAGACCACGGCCGTCATCCTGGATGAAACCGGGCGGCTGGTGGCCAAAAATTCGGCCCAGGTGCCGGCGCGCTTCCCCCAGCCCGGCTGGGTGGAGCAGGACCCGTGGGACATCGTGCGGACGGTCAAAGACGCCGCCGGCCCGCTGATCGAGCGCTTCGCGCCGGCCGCCGTCGGCTTCGACAACCAGGGCGAGACCTTTCTGCTGTGGGACGCCGCCACGGGCCAGCCGCTGACGCCCGCCATCGTCTGGCAGGATAAGCGCGCGGCGGCGGTCTGCGAGCGTCTGGCCGGCCAGGTGGATCAGGCCAAGCTGCGGCGCGTCACCGGCCTGCTGCTGGACAGCTACTTTTCCGCGCCCAAGCTGAAGTATGTGCTGGACAATGACCCGGCGGTGCGGGCGGCCGTCGAACAGGGGACGGCGCGCTTCGGCACCACCGAGACCTGGACGATCTGGAACCTGACCGGCGGCCGGCTGCACATCACCGATCCGTCAACGGCCTCGCGGACGCTGTTCTTTGATGTCAACCGCTTCGCGTGGGATGACGAGCTGATCGCCCTGTTTGATGCGCGGCGCGAGCTGTTCCCGACCGTGGCGCCGTCCGCCGGCTACGCCGGCGACCTGGATTTTGGGACCGGCCGGCCTCTGCCCTTGCACGCCTTGCTGGTGGATCAGCAGGCCGCGCTCTTCGGGCAGGCGTGCTTCGCGCCCGGCGAGATGAAATGCTCGTTCGGCACCGGCAGCTTTTTGCTCATGAACATCGGGAGCGAAATGCGGCTCTCGTCCCACGGGCTGCTGACAACCGTGGCCTGGCAGTTCGGGGATCAGACGGCCTACGCCCTGGACGGCGGCATCTTCGTCACCGGCGCGGCCGTGCAGTGGCTGGCGGAGAGCTTGAAGCTGATCCCGGACCCCGCCGCCAGCGCGGAAGCGGCGGCGCGGTCCACCGACCAGGACGTGGTGTTTGTGCCGGCCCTGCAAGGGCTGGCCGCCCCGCACTGGCTGGCCGAGGCGCGCGGCACGCTCTTCGGGCTGAGCCGCGGCACCGGGCCGGCCGATATCGCCCGCGCCACGCTGGACGGCATCGCCTGCCGCGTGTACGAGGTGGTGACGGCCATGGCCCAGGACGCCGGCCGCGCGCCCGCCCACCTGAAAGTGGACGGCGGGCCGACCGGCAACGCTTATCTCATGCAGGCGATTGCGGATTTGCTGCAGATTGAGGTCCGGGTGGCGGCGGCGCGCGAAGCCACCGCGATGGGCGTGGCCCAACTGGCCGCGCACTCCGCGCTGGGCTTGTCGTTGGCGGCGCTCGCCGAACGCTGGCAGGCCGAAGCCGTCTACCAGCCCCGGATGAATGCGCCGGAACGCCAGCGCCGGCTGGACCGCTGGGCGCGGGCGTTGGCGGCGGTGAGGGTCTTCCATGCCTGAACCGATTTTCGAAGTCGCCGTCATTGGGGCGGGGGTGGTGGGGACCGCCATCGCGCGCGAGCTGGCCCAATACGAAGTGAGCTGCGTCTTGGTGGAGGCCGGCCCCGATGTGGGCATGGGCACCTCCAAGGCCAGCACCGCCATCTGGCACACCGGCTTTGACGCCAAACCCGGCACGCTGGAAGCGCGCCTGATGCGCCGCAGTTATGCGCTGATGGAGGCCTTCCTGCCGGCGGCCAATATCCCGGTGGAACGCCTCGGCGCCCTGCTGGTGGCCTGGACTGACGAGCAGTTGCAGGCGCTGCCGGCCCTGCTCGCCAAAGCCCACCAGAACGGCGTCACCGAGGTGCGCGCGGTCACGGTGGAGGAAATCTACCAGCGCGAGCCGCATCTCGGCCCCGGCGCGCTGGGCGGCCTGCTGGTGCCGGGCGAGGGCATCCTGTGCACTTACTCCGTCCCGCTGGCCTGCGCCATGCAGGCGGTGGTTAACGGCGTCACCCTGCGGCTCAATCATCCCGTGGAGCACGCGAGCCGCGAAGACGGGGTCTACCATCTGGAAGGGAGCGGCGGCGGCGTGCGCGCCCGGTACGTGGTCAACGCCGCCGGCCTGCACTCCGACACCATCGACCGGCTCTTCGGCCATCACGATTTCACCGTCACGCCGCGGCGCGGCGAGCTGATCGTCTTCGACAAGCTCGCCCGGCCGCTGGTTCAGCACGTGCTGCTGCCGGTCCCCACCGCCACCACCAAGGGCGTGCTGATCAGCCCGACGGTTTACGGCAACATCCTGCTCGGCCCGACGGCCGAGGACCTGCCCGACAAGACCGAGACCGGGACCAGCGCCAAAGGGCTGGCCATGCTGCTGGATAAAGGCCGGATGATTCTCCCGGAGCTGTTGGCCGAGGAAGTGACGGCCCTGTACGCGGGCCTGCGCGCGGCCACCGAGCACAGCGAGTATCAGGTCCGCCTCCACGCCGACCAGCGCTACCTGTGCGTGGGCGGCATCCGCTCCACCGGGGTATCGTCCGCGCTGGGGCTGGCCGAACACGCCGTGGCTTTGCTGGCCGAGGCCGGCCTCCCGCTCCAGCCCAAGGCCGAGTTCCAGCCCGTCCGCCTGCCCACCATTGCCGAGGCCGGCGAGCGCGCTTACCAGTCCCCGGCCCAGATCGCGGCCAACCCGGATTACGGACGCCTAGTGTGCTTCTGCGAGCGCGTGACGCTGGGCGAAATCCAGGACGCCTTGCGCGCCCCCATCCCCGCCCGCACGCTGGACGGCCTGCGCCGGCGCACGCGGGCGCTGCAAGGGCGCTGTCAGGGCTTCAACTGTCTCGGGGCCGTGGTCGCCCTGCTGGCCGGCGAGACCGGGCAACCGCCGGCCCGCCTGATGCATTTGGAAGAGTGAGCGCGCCGCCATGCCAACCACCCACACGGATGTCTTAATCATCGGCGCCGGCCCGGCCGGCCTGGCGGCGGCTGTGGAGCTCAAGCGCCAGGGCGTGCGCGATCTGCTGGTGGTGGAGCGCGAGGCAGAAGCGGGCGGCCTCCCGCGCCTGTGCGATCACCTCGGCTTCGGCTGGCCGGACCTGCGGCGCGTCTTTTCCGGCCCCGGCTATGCCCGGCATTATCGCGGCTTGGCGCAAGCGGCCGGCGTGGCGATCCGCCCGCAGACGGCCGTCACCGGCTGGGCCGGCCCCACCGCCGTGACCTACACCAGCCCGGAGGGCCTGGGCGAGATCGCAGCGCGCACGGTCCTCTTGGCCACCGGCTGCCGCGAGCGCCCGCGCGCCGCCCGGCTGGTGCCGGGCAGCCGGCCGGCCGGGGTGTTCACCACCGGCTCCCTCCAGCGCTTCGTGCATGAACAGCATCTGCCGGTCGGCCGGCGGGCCGTCATCGTCGGCGCGGAATTGGTGAGCCTCTCCGCGCTGCTGACCCTGCGGCAGGCCGGCACGGCCACCGTGGCCTTCCTGGATGAGCAGCCGCGCCCGCAGCTGTATTTCCCCTATAACGTCGCCCAACTGGTGCTGGCCGACGGGCTGTACCAAACGCCGGTCTTGAGCCGGGTCCAGGTCACGGCCATTCTGGGGCGCCCGCGGGTGGAGGCCGTGGAAGCCACCCACCTCGACACGGGCCGGGTGGAGCGGATCGCCTGTGACACCGTGGTCTTCACCGGCGGCTGGATCCCCGAGCACGAACTGGCCCGGCTGGGCGGCTTGGCCATGGACCCCGGCACGCGCGGCCCGCGGCTGGACGGCGCCTTCCGCACCTCGCGGCCCGGCGTGTTCGCGGCCGGCAATCTGCTGCGCGGGGCCGAGACCGCCGGCCTGAGCGCGCTGGAGGGCCGGCGCGCGGCCGGCCAGATGGTTGAATTCCTGCGCGGCCAGGCGTGGCCGGCGCCCGGTCTGCCGATCACGGTGGAAGCGCCGCTGAGCTGGATTTGCCCCAACCTGTTCGACCCGGCCGCGCCCCTGGCCGGCCTGCGCTTCCGCAGCGCGGCCTTTCGGGAGCGGGTGCGGGTGAGCGTGTATCAGGGCGAGCGCCGGCTGCAAACCCAGCGCTTTCGCCAATTAGTTGTCAACGACTCGCTGGCGCTCGACCCGGCCGGCCTGCACCAGGCGGACCCGGCCGGCGCCGCGCTCCGGGTGGTCGTCGAGCCCGCGCCGGGGCGCGGGTAAGTGTTGAACCATGTCGCGCTGCGACCGCAGCGGTTTCAGTCCGTTACCAAACACCTTTTCCTAGTCTAGGAGACTCCCATGAAGATCATCAAGCCCGGCATCACCAAACAAGATCCGCAATCCTTAGTCGCGCAAGCCAAGGTCCGCCAGGTGGTGGATGGGCTCATCGAGGAAGTGCGCCAGGGCGGCGACGCCGCGGTGCGCGCCATCTCCGAGCGCCTGGACAAATGGTCCCCGCCCAGCTTCCGCCTGTCCCTGGCCGAGATCGAGGCCATCATGGCGACGGTGCCGGCCCAAACCATCGCCGACATCAAGTTCGCGCAGGCCCAGATCCGCTGCTTCGCCGAGGCGCAGCGCGCGGCCCTGCAGGACGTGGAAGTGGAGACCATCCCCGGCGTGACCCTGGGCCACAAGAACATCCCCGTCAACAGCTGCGGCTGCTACGTCCCCGGCGGCCGCTACCCGATGGTGGCCTCCGCGCACATGAGCATCCTGACCGCCAAGGTGGCGGGCGTGAAGCGCGTCATCGCCTGCACGCCGCCGCTGGCCGGCAAGACGCCGGCCGCCACCATCACGGCCATGCACCTGGCCGGCGCGGATGAGATCTATCTGCTGGGCGGCGTCCAGGCCGTGGCCGCCATGGCGCTCGGCACCGAGACCATCGGCGCGGTGGATATGCTGGTGGGGCCGGGCAACGCCTACGTGGCCGAGGCCAAGCGCGCGCTGTTCGGGACGGTGGGCATTGACCTGCTGGCCGGTCCGACCGAAGTGCTGGTGATCGCGGATGAGACCGCCGACGCCGAGATGGTGGCCACCGACCTGCTGGGCCAGGCCGAGCACGGGCCGACCTCGCCGGCCGTCCTGATCACCACCAGCGAGAAGCTGGCCAACGAAACCCTGGTCGAGATCGACCGCCAGCTCCAGACCCTGGCCACCGCCGACATCGCCAGCGTGTCCTGGCGCGATTACGGGCGCATCCTGCTGGTGGACAGCCTGGAGGAGGCCGTGCTGGAGGGCGATAACGTCGCCTCCGAGCATGTGGAGATCCTGACCGCCGACCCGAACTACTTCCTGGAGCGCATGACCAACTACGGCGCGCTCTTCCTCGGCAAGGAGACCAACGTCGCTTACGGCGACAAGGTCATCGGCACCAACCACACCCTGCCCACCAACCGGGCGGCGCGCTATACCGGCGGCTTGTGGGTGGGCAAGTTCCTGAAGACCGTCACCTATCAGCGCGTGACGCCCGCGGCCAGCGTGGTCATCGGCGAGTACTGCTCACGCCTGTGCGCCATCGAGTACTTCTGGGCGCACAAGGCCCAGGCGGACCTGCGCTTGGCGCGCTACGGCGACGCGCAGCCGGCCTAACCCGTTCGTTCAACCCGTTTCAGGCGCGGAGCACCGGCTCCGCGCCTCGCATTTTATCCAGCCAGAGGGAGAATTCTTCATGGGCCTCACGTATTCACTCGCCGAGCAAGTCGTCATCGTCACGGGGGGCGGCGGCGGCATCGGGTCCGTCATCGCGCGCCGGTTCGCGGACGCCGACGCCCGCGTCGTCATCACCGATATCAACGAAGCCCGCGCCCAGGAAGTGGCCGCCAGCCTGCCCGGCACGGGGCATCTGGGGGTGGCCGTCGCGGTGGACAACAGCGCGGCGTTGAAAGGCCTGGCCGAGCAGCTGGCCGAGCGCTATGGCCGGCTGGATGTGCTGGTGAACTGCGCCGGCATCACGCGCCCGGTGGCGCATGATGACCTGGACGGCCTGGACGACGAGCTGATCGACGCGATCTTCCGCGTCAACTGGCGCGGCTCGTTCGCGTGCGTGCGCGCGTTCCGGCACCTGCTGGCGGCGAAAGGCCAGGGCCTGATCGTCAACATTTCGTCCATCGCCGGGACCACCGGGGTGGGCAGCAACGTGGCCTATTGCGCGTCCAAAGCCGCCGTCAACGCCATGACGCTCTCCCTGGCGCGCGCGCTGGCGCCGGCCATCCGGGTGGTCTCCGTGGCGCCCGGTTGGGTGGAAGGCGAGTACGCCAAGCGCATGGACCCGGCCATCCTGGAAGCCCAGCGCCAGAAGACCCCGCTGGCGCGGCTGGCCCAGTCCGAGGACGTGGCCGAGGCCGTGCTGACGGTGGCCACCACCCTGCGGTTTTCCACCGGCTGTATCATCCCCGTGGACGGCGGCCGGCCGTTGAACTAAAGCTCCCCTGGCCGGCTGCCGGCGCGGCTCACGTCATTTGCCGCGCCTGCAGCCGGGCATAGGCCCCGCCGCGCGCCAGCAGCTCCGCGTGGGAGCCGAGCTCGACCAGCCGGCCGGCCTCCAGCACCGCGATGCGGTTGGCGCCCCGGATGGTCGAGAGCCGGTGCGCCACCACGAAGGTCGTCCGGCCCCGCATCAGTCTTTCCAACGCCGCCTGCACCAGCGCCTCGGATTCAGCATCGAGCGCGGAAGTGGCCTCGTCCAGAATCAGCAGCCGGGGATTGCGGATCAGCGCGCGGGCAATGGCCAAGCGTTGTTTTTGCCCCCCGGAGAGCTTGGCGCCGCGCTCCCCGATCCGGGTCTCCAGCCCCTCTGGCAGCTGTTCCACAAACTCCAGCGCATGGGCCTCGCGCAGCGCCGCGGTCACGGTCCCCGGCTGGACCGACCGCAGCCCATACGTCACGTTATCAAACACCGTCCCTTCAAACAGGATCGAGTCTTGCGGCACCACGGACAGGAACCGGCGGTAGGTCCGCAGGTCTAGCGTCTCCTGGTCCTGTCCGTCCAGCAGCAGCCGGCCGGCGGTGGGGCGCACAAAGCCGATCACCAAATTCAGATCGTCGATTTGCCGGCCCCGCTGGGGCCGACCAGAGCCAGCGTCTCCCCCGGCGCCACGTCCAGCGA
>JAGOBN010000088.1 GCA_017999235.1 Anaerolineales bacterium
CGCTGAACCGCCGCCCGCGCCTGCTCTAATCCGGCCCGCAACGCCATATCCTCTTCGAGCCAGGCCGGCCGAAAACCCTCATTTTTCAGCAGATGGTTGGCCGTCCAGTCCTCGGCCGAGGCATCGGTCGGGTCGGGCGGCAGGGGCCGGCCCTGGCCGGCCAATTGATCAAATTTACCTTGCGCCCGCGCCTCTTGGATCAATTGCTCGACGATGCGCTCAAAGTCCATGCGCCTGCTCCCGCGGGTCAGGGGATCGTAAACCGCGCGATCAGATTATTGGCGGGGTCCGCCAACAACACCAGTTGGCCGGCGGCCCAGGCGGGCAGAGCTTGCCCCCAATACAGGTCAATCACCGTATCCTGGCCGGCGCGTGTGTGGACGTTGACAATGCCGCCCTCAAACAGCGTCAGGGCGGGGAAGATATACACGCGGCCGGCGCCATCGCTGAGGGTCCAGCCGGCCAAATCCACCGGGCCGCCGGTATTGGCGATGACGACGGCTTCGGTCTCCAATGTCCCGGGCGCTTGCACCTCCCGAATGACTAATTGTGGCGGCGGCGCGTTGAGATTGGGGGTGGCTGTGGGGAGCGGCGGCACCGTGGGGACGGTGGGCGCCGGCGTGGGGGTGGGGTTGAAGCCGCCAATCGGGATGACCAGCCGCTGGCCGGCATCCAGCACATTGGGATCGGTCAGGCCGTTGGCGCGCAGCAGGTCTTCCAGCCCCACATCATATTGTTGGGCGATGAGGCCGAGCGTCTCACCGCTTTGCACGGTGTGGATGACGGCCGTGGGCGGCGGCGGCGTGGGGTAAGGGGTGACGGGCGGCAGACCATAGGTGGGCTCGGCCGTGGCCGCGGCGGGGTCGGCCGCCGGCCCGGCCGTGGGAACGGCGGTCACAGACGGCGCGACGGCCGGCCGCGCCCAGCGCTCCCACGCGTAGAGCGCGGCGAAAGTGGCAGCCACCGAGACAACCGCGTTGAGCAGCAGAAGGAGGATCAGCCGGCGCGCATTCATAGCTTCTGGCGGGGGATCATAGCACAGGTAACGGCGGGCCGGCGGCCGGTGGACGATGCTAGAATTCCCGCATGCCATTCCTGATCGACGGGCATAATCTGATTGGACGAACCCCGGGACTGCGGCTCGACGATCCGGATGACGAGCGTCAACTGGTGGTATTGCTGCGCGGCTACCTGGCGCGGGTCAAAAAAACCGGCACGGTTGTTTTTGATCACGGCCAGCTCGGTGTGGCCGACAACCTCTCCAGTGCCGGACTGAAAGTGCTGTTTGCGCGCCCGCCGCGCACCGCCGATGATGTCCTCCGCGACCGGGTGCGGCGCGAGCGCAACCCGCGCGGCCTGACCGTGGTGACCTCCGACCTGGCCGTGGCCCAAGCGGCGCGCCAAGCCGGCGCCACGGTGAAAGACGCCGCCGCCTTCGCGCGCGAACTGTTGGCGGCGCCGGCCGCGCCGGCCGCCAAAGAAGGCGGGCTGAGCCCGGAAGAAGTGGCGGAGTGGGAAAAGACGTTCAAATCCCGGCGGTGAGGCGCTCTCATCCAGCGCTTAGAGTGGCTTCACCCTTCACTCAGCCGGCGGCTCTATAAAAACAGTGTCGCGCCCCCCTCCGAGTGGAAACGCAAACAAATGGCGCGAGCCAGATCGACCTGAAACAATCGGTCTGGCCTATATAAAAGCCCGGTGCGCCTCCCCCCCGCACCGGGCTTTCCCCTTTCTTAAGGCCGCGGCCGGGCCCACCGGGGCGTGGAACTTTCCGGCCGACCGCTTCGTTAAAGGCCGTATAATGGCTCATCGAACTCCCGCGCCCCAGTCTATGAAACGCTCCAGCCTCAGTTTGGTATTGGGCGCCGCCGCCGGCGTCATCGTGTTGGTCAGCCTGTTCGCCGGCCTCAGTCTCGTCCGGCCGGGCTGGCTGCGGGCCTGGCTGGCCCCGGCCTCCGCCGACACCCTGCCGGCCACCCCGCGCCCCACTCAGCCGAGCCAAGCCGGCGGCAGTCCGGCCACGGCCGCGCCGACCGACCGCCCGCCCCAAGCCGTCACCCCGCTGCCCACCGCCGCCAACGGCGTGTGCGGGGGGCCGGAGCAGATGACCATTGCCCTGCTGGGCGTGGATGAACGCGGCGGCGACTACGCCAAACCCACCCGCACCGACGCGATCAGCCTGATCAACGTCCGCTTCACGGACAAGCGCGCGGCCATGCTCTCCATCCCGCGCGATCTGTTTGTGCCGCTGCCCTATCTGGAAGGCGCCGGGATCTACCAAGACCGCATCAACACGGCTTATCTGTACGGGGAAGTGTACGGGGTGGAAGGCGGCGGACCGGCCGAACTTAAAGCCGCCGTCGAACTCAACTTCGGCATTCGCGTCCACCGCTATGTGATGGTGAACTTCGGCGCGTTTGTGGCCGTGGTGGACGCGGTGGGCGGCATTGATCTGGACGTCCCCAAGGCTATCTACGACCCGCTCTTCCCGACCGAGGACGGCGGCACGGAAATCTTTGAGCTGGCCGCCGGCCAGCAGCATCTGGATGGCGCCACCGCGCTGAAATACGCCCGCACCCGCCATCAAGATGACGACTATCGCCGCCTCGAACGCCAACAGGCGGTGCTGCTGGCCCTGCAAGAGCGTCTGCTCAGCCCGGCCGTGCTGCCCCAGATCCCGGGCCTGATCGCGGCCCTCAACAACTCCATCCGCACCGATCTCACGCCGGAGGAGATCGCGGCGCTGGCGTGCGTGGGACCGCAAATTGACCGGAGCGCGATCGGCGCCTACGCCATCACCGGCGAGTACATCATCCCCTGGACCACGCCCACCGGCGGCCGGGTGAGCATCCCCGACCGCGACGCGATTGCGCCGCTGGTGACGAACTTCCTCAGCCATTAAACGCCGGCCGCGCGGGGGCGGCCGGCGTTTCTGCTATAGTCGGGGCCAGGAACGCCTAACGTTAGCCCACTGATTACCCGCATGCATATCCTGATCACCAATGACGACGGCGTCACCGCCCCCGGCCTGTTCGCCCTGCAGCAGGCCCTGGCGCCGCTCGGCCAAACCACCGTTATCGCGCCGGCCCGCAATTACTCCGCGGCCGGCCACCGCAAGACCATGCACAAGCCCTTGCGCCTGGAGCCGGCCGCCTTGGCGGATGGCTCGCCGGCCTGGGCGTGTTCGGGCGCGCCGTCAGACAGCGTGGCCCTGGCCCTGCTCGGCTTTGTTAAAGAGCCGATCGACCTGGTGGTCTCCGGCATCAACCCCAACGCCAACATCGGCCAAGACCTGACCTACTCCGGCACGGTCACCGCCGCGATGGAAGCCGTGATTGCGGGCGTGCCGGGCGTGGCCATCTCGGTGGATGGCGCGCACGCCCTGGCCGATTTTGCGGCCGCCGCCCAAGCCGCCGCCGCGGTCACGCAGCGGATTGCCGCGCAGGGGCTGCCGGCCGGCCTGCTGCTCAATGTCAACGTCCCAGCCGGCCCCGTGCAGGGCTGGCGCGTCACACGCCAGGGCCGGCGCCGATACCGCGACGCGCTGGTGGAACGCCAGGACCCGCGCGGCAAGCCCTATTACTGGATCGGCGGGGAGGCCCCCAGCGGCGAGGCCATCCCCGGCACCGACTTTTGGGCTTTGGCGCACGGCTACATCTCCGTCACGCCCCTGCAATTGGACCTGACCGCGCATGCCGCGCTGCCGGCGCTCACCGCGTGGTGGCCGGCCGAAGCGGACAGCCCGCCTCCCGCCTGACGTTATAATTAGGTTGGGAGCCTAAATTTAAGCATGCGCATCCTAACCGTCGACGTCGGCACGGGGACGCAGGACATCTTCCTGTACGATGCGGCCCTCGACCTGGAAAACGGCTACAAGCTGGTCATGCCTTCGCCGACGATGATGGTGCATCGCCGGCTTAAGGCCGCCACGCTCAGCGGCGAAGCGGTGCTGTTGACGGGCCACCTGATGGGGGGCGGGCCGAGCCACTGGGCGGCGCGCGATCATATCCGCGCCGGCCATGCCTTGTATGCGACGCCGGCCGCCGCCCGCACCTTCAACGACGACCTGGATTACGTGCAGCGCGAGATGGGCGTGCGGATAGTGGGCGAAGACGAAGTCCGCGCCCTGGCCGGCCGGGTCCAACACCTGGAACTGAAAGATTTCGATTATCCGTTGATCACGCGCGCCTGCGCCGTCTTCGGCGTGGAGGCGCGCTTCGACGCCGTGGCGGTGGCCGTCTTTGACCATGGCGACGCCCCGCCCGGCTACTCCGACCGGCAGTTCCGGTTTGACTACTTAGACGGCTTCATCCGCCAGACCCAGCGGCTGACCGGGCTGGCCCACCGCGCCGAGGCAGTGCCGGCCGCCATGACCCGGCTGCAAGCGGTGGTGACGACCGCCCGCGCCCAGGGAGTGGAGGTGCCGCTCATGGTGATGGACACGGCGCCGGCCGCCGTGCTGGGCGCCACGCTGGACCCGTATGTAGCCCAGCACTTGCAGCGGGGGGCGCTGGTGGCCAACATCGGCAACTTCCATTGCCTGGCGTTCCGGCTCGACGCGGCCGGCATTGGCGGCCTGTTTGAACACCATACCGGCGAGGTGACCCGCGCCAAACTAGACGGCTTTTTGACCGCACTGGCGGACGGCACCCTGCGTCACGCAGAGGTCTTTGATGATTTGGGGCATGGCGCGCTGGTGTATGACCCGCGGCCGATGCCGGCGCCGCGCCGCCTGGCGATCACCGGGCCGCGCCGGAGCCTGCTGCGCGGACCGGGCAGCGCCGCCGGCCGCGGCCTGGAACCCTACTTTGCCGTGCCGTATGGCGACATGATGCTGGCCGGCTGCTTCGGCCTGCTGGCGGCGATGAGCGAGGCGTATCCGGAATTTGCCGGCCCGCTTCGGCGTTCGTTGGCCCAGACCGGCAGCGCCGCGCCGTGGGAAGCGTAAACGCCGGCCCTGACCATTTACAAACCTGTGGTTTAATCTAGCTTCCTCATACATATCAAGGAGTGGCGATGAGCACTGAAGAGCCGCGCAGTGGCTACCATTATCCCAACAAGATGGGCCGGATTTACCTCACCGCGCTGGAAGAGGTGATGGGCAAAAACGGCCTGCACGCCATCTTGCATCTGGCCAAGCTCGACCACTTCATCGACCACTACCCCCCGGACAATCTCAACCGCGAATTCGACTTCGAGGACATCGCGGCCCTGCACCGCGCCGTGGAAGAGACCTATGGCCCGCGCGGCGGGCGCGGCCTGATGCAGCGCGCCGGCCGCGCGCTGTTCGCCAACGGCCTCAAGAATTTCGGCGCGCTGGCCGGCGCCGGCGACCTGGCTTTCAAGGTCCTGCCGCTCGGCACCAAAATCAAGATCGCGGTGCCGGCCATCGCCAAGGTTTTCAACTCCGTCACCGACCAGGTGAGCCACACCCAGGAATTCCCCGACCATTACATCTACACGCTGGAGCGCTGTTCAATGTGCTGGGGCCGCACGGCCGACAAGCCGGTCTGCCACACAGCTGTGGGCATCATCCAGGAAGCGATGAAGTGGATGAGCGGCGGGCGCGAGTTCAAGATTGAGATGCTGGACTGCATCGCCTGCGGCGCCGACATCGGCCGGCTGAAGATTTATAAGGAGCCGCTGGCCGAGTGACGCGTTAGGGGGCCGGAGGGTACACACTCAAGAGCGGGAGCGCCGGCGAATGAGACGGCACAAATGGCCTTTACTGGTCAGTGTGACGGGGCTGTGGGCGACGCTGGCCTGCGCCACGCTCACTCAATTCAACCCGCTGCGCGGCAACGCCGCCCTTCCGACCCCCACCGCCGCCGCCACGCTCGCCCCGGACGCCGGCCCCCGCCAGCAAGCCGTGCTGGACCTGATCGACCAGGCGGTGCGCGAGCAATACCTGTACGCGGATTTTGGCGGCGTTGATTGGGCCGGCGCGGTGGCGGCCAGCCGCGCCCGTCTCGGCGCCGGCCTGAGCGAGGCCGCCTTCGCCGCCGAGATGCGGGCGCTGGCGGCCGTGCTGCCCGCCGAAACCGCCGGCTACCAGACCCGCGCGGAGCGCCTGGCGGCGGAAACGGCCGACCCCGCGACCTTTCAAGGCATCGGCGTGTATTACGGGTTCCGGGAGACGCCGGAGCCGCGCGTGGTGATCTTGGAGGTCATCCCCGGGTCGCCGGCCGAGGCCGCCGGCCTCCAGGCGCATGACGCCCTCTACGCCATCGACGGCCAGCCGGTGCGCGCCGACGAGCGCGCCACGATCTCCGACCGGATCCGCGGGCCGGCCGGCAGTTCCGTCACCCTCAGCGTGCAAACCCCCAACCAAGCGCGCCGCGACGTGACCGTGCAGCGCGGCACCATCACCGCCGTCAGCGCGCTGCGCGGCGGGATGGACCCTGCCACCGGGATCATGTATTACCGCGTGCCGGTCGCCGGCGGCGCGGCCCTGGCCCAGACCATCGCCGACGACCTGGCGCAAGCCCAGGCCCAGACCGCCGTGCGCGGCATACTCTTGGATCTGCGGCTGGCCAGCGCCAGCGGCGGCTGGCCGCTGCAAGAAATGCTGACCCTGTTCGGGGACGGCACGCTGGGCGAGTTCTTCGATCGCACTCGCCGTGAGCCGCTGCTGGTGGCCGGCTTGGACGTGGCCGGCTCCCAGACCGCGCCCCTGGCCTTGCTGATCGGGCCGGATACGCGCGGGGCGGTGGAGGTCTTTGCCAGCGGCCTGCAGAACACCGGCCGGGCCGTGTTGGTGGGGCAACCCACCGCCGGCGAGACGGCCGGGTTTACCACCGTGGATCTGCCGGATGGCTCACAGCTCACCTTGCTCACCTCGGGGTTTCGCCGGCCGGATGGCTCCGAGTTCGCCGGGCAGGGGCTGACGCCGGATGTGCGCGTGGACGCGGATTGGGACACGTTCGCCGGCAACAGTGACGACCCCGTCCTGCTAGCGGCCCTGCAAAGCCTCGTCACCCCTTGAGGCTGGGCGCCTCTCAACCATGAGGGAGGCCGGCGGAGGGCGCCGCCGGCCCACAGCCAAACCGCTGAGAATGTGACAACAGTCGCCGGGAACGGGTATTGTTGCTCCCTTGTAACCACTGGCGGATAGGACTACCCTCTTAAGGTCGGCTTAACACCTATCAGGAGTGTCTTATGTTTGATCCAGCCACCATCCACGGCAAGCGCGGGGTTGACCTGCTGCATGATCCGGTCCTCAACAAAGGCACCGCCTTCACAGACAGCGATCGTGACGCCCTCGGCCTGCGCGGGCTGCTCCCGCCGCGGGTCTTCACCCAGGAACAGCAAGTGGTGCGCGTGCTCGAGAATATCCGGCGCAAAAACTCTGATCTGGAGAAATACATTTACCTCGGGTCGCTGCAAGACCGCAATGAGAACCTGTTCTACCGCGTGGTGATGAGCAATCTCGACGAGATGATGCCGCTCATCTACACCCCGACCGTGGGCCAGGGCTGCCAGGAGTTCGGCCACATCTTCCGCCGGCCGCGCGGCTTGTATGTCACCGCCCGGGACCGCGGCCATGTGCGCGAGGTGCTGCACAACTGGCCGTTTGAGGACGTGCGCATGATCGTCATCACCGACGGCGAGCGCATCCTGGGGCTGGGCGATCTGGGCGCCGGCGGGATGGGCATTCCGATCGGCAAGCTGGCGCTGTACACGGCCTGCGCGGGCGTGCATCCCACCCAGTGTCTGCCGGTCATGCTGGACGTTGGCACCAATAACGCCAGCTTGCTGCAGGACCCGCTCTACATCGGCGTGCCCGAGCGCCGGCTGCGCGGCGCGGAATACGACGCGTTGATGGACGAGTTCGTGGAGGCGGTCAAGGAAATCTTCCCGCGCGCGTGCATCCAATTGGAAGACTTTGGCAACACCAACGCCTTCCGGCTGCTGCGCCGCTACCAGCAAAACGCCTGCACCTTCGACGACGATATCCAGGGCACGGCCGGCGTGGCGCTGGCCGGCGTGTACTCGGCCCTGCGCCTGACCGGCCAGAAGCTGGCCGACCAGACCTTCCTGTTCCTGGGCGCCGGCGAGGCCGGCATCGGCATCGGCGACCTGATTGTGACGGCTTTGATGGCCGAGGGCGTTTCCGAAGCGGACGCCAAACTCAAGTGCTGGTTCGTGGACTCCAAGGGCCTGGTGGTGAAGAGCCGCACCGACCTGGCCGAGCACAAGCTGCCCTATGCCCATGACCACGCGCCGGTCGCGGATTTCCTGGCCGCCGTGGAAGCGCTCAAACCCACAGCCATCATCGGCGTGGCCGGCATGGGCCGCATGTTCACGCGGCCGGTGGTGGAGGCCATGGCGCGCCTGAACGAGCGCCCCATCGTCTTCGCGCTCTCCAATCCCACCTCCAAGGCCGAATGCACGGCGGAAGAGGCCTACGCCTGGACCGACGGCCGCGCCGTCTTCGCCAGCGGCAGCCCCTTCAAGCCCGTGACCTTTAACGGCAAGACCTTCGTGCCGGGCCAGGGCAACAACTCGTATATCTTCCCCGGCGTGGGGCTGGGCATCATCGCCAGCCAGTCGCAGCTGGTGACCGACGAGATGTTCTTTGTGGCGGCCAAGACCCTGGCCGGCCTGGTCAACGACAGCGATCTGGCGCTCGGGCGCATCTATCCCGGCCTGGACCGCATCCGCGAGGTCTCGTCCGCCATCGCCGTGGCTGTGGCGGAAGTGGCCTTTGAGCGCGGGCTGACCTCTCTGCGCCAGCCGGCCGACCTGGCCGCGCACGTTCACGCGCACATGTACGTGCCGACCTATCCGGATTACGGCAAATAGCCCGCCGGCTTTAAGCTGACGCGCGACGCGGGGCTGCTGCGGCAGCCCCGCGTTTTTTTTGACACCCGCCGGCCGCGCTTGGTTGACACCCCGCGGGCGGAACGGTACTATCCGCGCCAGCCTGGGCCGCCGGCCGAAGCGGGCCTCTTCATGAGAAGAGGCTTTTTTGCCGCCCCAGGCGGAGGCCGTGGATGACCCCCGAACCCTTCTTAGAACAACTCGCCCGCGGGCCGGTGCTGGCCGACGGCGCGATGGGCACGCTGCTGCACGCGCGCGGCGTGGCCTTCGACAGCTGTTTTGACGAGCTAAACGTGAGCCAGCCGGCGCTGGTGGCCGACGTCCACCGCGCCTACATCGACGCCGGCGCGCAGCTGATCATCACCAACACCTTCGGCGCCAATGCCTTCAAACTGCGGCGGGCCGGCCTGGACAAGCGCGTCGGCGAGATCAACGCGGCGGCCGTGGCGCTGGCCCGCCGTGCGGTGGCGGCCGCCTACAAGCCGGTGCTGGTGGCCGGCGATGTGGGGCCTTTAGGCGTGCGCCTGGCGCCGTTTGGGCGCGTCAAGGCGGAGCAGGCCTACGCCGCCTTTCACGAGCAGATCACGGCCCTGGTCGAGGCCGGCGTGGAGGTGCTGGTGATCGAGACGCTCAGCGACCTGCACGAAATGGCGGAGGCGGTGCGCGCCGCCAAGGCCTGCGGCCCGATCCCCGTCATTGCCACCCTGACCTTCACGCGCGATGACCGCACGCTATTGGGCGACCCGCCCGCCAAAGTGGCGGCGGCGCTGGCCGCCACCGGCGCGGACGTCATCGGCGTCAACTGCTCGGGCGGGCCGGCGCAGCTGCAGCGGGTCCTGGCCCAGATGCGTCAGGCGGCCCCGCAGGCGCGCCTGGCCGTGAAGCCAAACGCCGGCTGGCCGGAGCAGGTGGAAGGCCGCATCATGTACCCGGCGACTCCGGCCTACTTCGGCGAGTACGCGGCCGCCTTTGCCGAGCTGGGGGCCAGCGTCATCGGGGGCTGCTGCGGCACCACCCCCGCGCACATCGCCGCGATGCGGGCGGCCCTGGACGCGCCCCCGCCGGAGCGCCCCAGCCGCGTGTGGGCGGTGGCCGGCGACGACGACG
>JAGOBN010000089.1 GCA_017999235.1 Anaerolineales bacterium
GCAACAAGTCGGTCACTTCATACTGCTGGAGGAGCGCGTCAGCGGCTTCCCGGAGCGTAGCTTCTTCCGGATAACGGCGATGACCGCGGCCGCGCTGATTAAGCGCCAGTAAGGCCGTTTGCGCCTGAGCGAGGCGAGCGCGCAAGCTTTTTTCCTGGGCTTCGGCATAGCGCAGGGATTGCACTAACAGGCGCCGCTCGGTCCAGGTCACGGGCGTTTCCCCGATGGTGGCCTGGAGCGTCTCGCGCCACTCAAAGCCCACGGCTAATTTCTCGCGCGGCTATCAGGCTCGCGCGGGGCATAAATGGCAGTCAACCGCTGCTGCTTCCGCTGACAGTTGGACCAGGCCCAGCGGCACGAGGTAGTAATCGCCACTGTGCTGAATGTAGGCCCGGGTGTCCAAAGCGCCCATCTTACTTTGGCTTGGCCAAAGTATATCGCCGATATGCGTCAAACCACGCTCGGGCAAACAGGCTTGGGCCTGACGAATCGCGGGCACATACAATGGGTCATCGCTGCGGTGGCCCGGCACCACCTGCGTGACCAGCGGCAACCCCAGCGGATCCAGGGTTGTCAACATGACCTTGACTTGGGGCAGATCGGGCCGATGATCTTTGCTATGGCCAAATTGAAACATCCCCTCGGCCGTCACTTGGCCGTACCCACTGGCGCTCGTGCTATCAACCCGGTGGAAGCGTGGGGTCAGGCCGTAGGTGCGCAACAGACTCGGTGTGCAGTCCTGCTCGAAGTTGGTCCTGCGGGTGTCGTCGCTGAGTAGGTCCAACAGAGGCGCCAAGTGGTCGTCGCTGGTATCTTCTCGGCGGGTCGCCGAGGAGAGACAACTCGCCACCGTCCAACGGTGGGCTTCCCACCACGGTTCGAGCTGGTTCAGCCGATGATCACCTTCCGATAGGACGTAGGTCAACCATAACATACTCAGTTGCCCGGGCGTCAGGCCGGCCCAGTTGCCATGTGGCGTGAAATGCTTATCCACCAGGGTGTCCAACTGCATATGGCGCATCTGAGCGATCAGCAGAGGGATATCGTCAACGCGTTCTGAAATGACCGAGGTCTTCTTGGGCATCCACCAATCGTAATCGATTTGTGTTTTCCCATTTCCAGAATGAGCGAACCGTCAGTATATTCCTGTATAAACACGAGGCATGACTTCCCGTTGGCTGCGGCCAAAGCAACCTCGAGTTCAGGCCTTGGCTGTTCTGGAATGACCGCGAGCTTGAGCGTTCCGCCGCCTGAGCAGCGCGGCCGTTGAAGATCAGCGTCAGGCTGCCAATCATACGGTGTGCTTCACCGGCGCGTTTACGGCGCCCAGCCAAATACTTCTCCTTCAATCCCGGCCAACGCATACGGTTGGCAAGTGGCAAGGTTGATAAGCGCCGGCGCGGAGCGCGATGAGAACAGGTCCGTGTTGGTGACGCTCACCAGCAGCCAGCGGCCGTCCGGCGACCAAACGGGGCTGCTCACACCCCAGTGGGACAACTGAGCCAGCAAACGCCGCTCAACCCCGCCGGCCTCGGCCAGGTAGAGGCCGGCCCCCATCTGACCCGGTACGGGCTCGATAAACGCCAGTTGCCGGTCGTCCGGCGACAGCGCCGCCGAGATGCCTTTGCCGCCCAGGCGCCACGCGCTCTCCGTGATGGCCCCCGATGCCAGGTCCAGAATTCGCAACCGCTGACCCTCGGCGCCCGGCTGGGTGAAGTACAGGTGCGCCCCGTCGTGCGACCAGCCCAACAACTGCTCATACGCAGGATCGGTGGTCAGCCGGCGCAGGCCGCTGCCATCCGCGCCGATGACGTACAGGTTGAGATCGTCCACGCGCACGAAGGCCAGGCGCGTGCTATCGGGTGACCACCGAGGGCTGTAGTCGTTGGGCCGGGTGTTAGGGATCATGGTGTCGGCGCCGCCGGCCAGGTCCACCACATGCAGACCGTCCGTGCCGGCGTAGGCGGCGCGCTGGCCGTCCGGTGACAGCGCGGGCCAGACGCCGGTGCCCAGCATCTTTTTGGCGTTGCTCTGCAAGTCAAAAATGAAGACACCATAGTTCTCGGGCGAGGGCGGCTGACCGTCTTCCACGATGCGGCCGTAGGCGATCAGGCGGCCGGCGGCCTCAGCCGGCAGCGGCCCTGGTTGCGCGAGCGCCTGCTGCAATTTCTCCAGGGTCAGACAGGCCTGCGGCACCGGGGTCGGCTCAACGCCGGTCTGCGTCTTGGCCGGCGGCGTCCAGGTGACGGACCAGGTGCCGGCCACGCGCGCCGTAGACGCGCTGAGCGTCAGCGGGCCGGCGATGACGCCGTCGCGCAGCGCATATGCCATGATCCGGCCGGCCCCATCGCTGGTTGAGCCGCCGCCGGCGCCCAGAGCAACGCCAAAGTCCAGGCCGTTCAACGCCGGGTCGGTGCGCAGCGTGAACTCAAAGCCGTGCAGGTCGCCCTGGCGAATGAAGCGGGCGGTCTGGATCTCGACCGTGTAGCCGAGCACGTCTACGGTTTGGCTGACGGCCCAGGTCTGGCCGAACGCCGGCGCCGTGCCGGGGTCAAAGGTGAGGCGTACTGGGTCGCGCAGAGTCACGCCCACGCGGTCGGCCCGCAGAGTCACGGGGCCGGCGAAGATCTGGCCGTAGAGCTTGTACCCCCACTGATTGGGCGCGGGGTTATCGATGCCGAGATCGCCCAGGTAGGCTGGCTCGATGGGGATGACATGGCCGCCGGCATCCTGTGCGGCCGTGATCTGCGGGCTGAGGTCGGTCAGCCGCGGGTCCGTCCAGGCCGTGCGGCCGACCAGGACGTAGCCATCGGACACCGGGATGGCCTGTTCCAGCGTCAGCTGCACGCCAAAGGCCGGCAGCGGTACGGCCGTCGCCGTTGTCAGGGCCGGCGTGTTCACGGCGGATGGCGTAGCTGTCGCCGCGGCCGTGGCCGTGGCCACGGCCAGGTCAATGACCGGCGTGGGGAGCATGGTGGCCGGCCGGAAGTGCAGGGGCAGAGCCCAGTTCTCGGGGGCGGCGCCGGGAGCGGTATCCTGCAGGCACGGGATTTCCAGCACGGCCGTCTCTACGCCGGCCGGCACGGCTGCGTAAGTCAGGCGATGCTCATACCCCGCGCCCCAGCCCTGCCCCCCGCCGCCCGTGATATTCAAGACACCGCCGTCCGGCAGACGCAGGCGCGGCGACTCAAAGCAGGCCGGCGCGCCCTCGCTGCGCGGAAAAGCGGCCGGCGGGATGCCGTCCACGCGCAGGCCGAGCACCGTTTTTTCTGAATCCAGCACGGCTTGCAGGACGGAGACCGTGATCCCGTCGCGGGTCAGAGTGCTCGGCTCAGTCAGTTCGCGCAGGGGCACCTGGGTGTCCACCAACCCCACGCCGGGCAGATAGCCCAGCCAGCGGCGCATGGCGGTCACGACCTGGCCGGGGCCGATCAGATAGAGGCCGGCGGCGGCCGCCAGCGCCGCCGTCAGCGCCCACTGCCAGACCAGGCGCCGCCGGGCCGGCCGCTTCATCTCAGCGGCGCGGCTGGCCAGTTGCCCGCGCAGGGCCTGGACGAAGGCGGGATCCGGCGCCGGCGCGGCTAGCGTCGTCCGCAATTGGGGTTCCAGTTCGGGGGGCAGAGGCTCGTCACTCATGCTGCGGCTCCAATTGCGCGTGCAGTCGCGCCAACAGGCGGTAGACCGCCTTCTTTACGGCTGCCTCGCTCTGGCCGGTCACGGCCGCGATCTCACCAAACTTCAGGTCGGCGGCGTAGCGCAGGTGCAGGAGCTCGCGCTCATCAGCCGGCAGAGCGCGCATCAGGGCGCGCAGCGGCTCCAGCTCGCCGAGCGGGGCCTCGGCCGGCGCGGGCATGGCCTCGATCAGGTCCAGGCTGACCTGTGGCCGGCGGCGGCGGAAGAAATCCATAGCCTTGCTGCGCGCGATCTGGAAGAGCCAGGCGGCGAAGGCGCCCCGTTCGCGATAGCGCGGCAGAGCCTCCAGCGCGGTGAGGAACGTCTGGGCCGTCAGGTCTTGCGCGTCGGCGGGGGCGCCCACCCGGCTGAGATGGTAGCCATAGACGCGGCCGACGTACCGGTCATACAGGGCTGTGAAGGCGGCCGGGTCGCGCTGGGCGCGCGCGACCAGGGACGGCTCATCGCCAGCAGCGGGAGCGGGTGTGGCTTCAGGCATACTATGAGTTAAACGCGCCTCGGGGCCAAAACGGGACAAATCGGTTCCCCTTTAAACGAGAGCCCCGGCCAGCGATGGCCGGGGCTAGTCGTTGTTGGCACCAGCGCTCACCTCGATTGAGCGTCATCTGAGTCTGCTTGAGCCAGCCAAGCCGCAAAACTCCGCAAGTCAGAGCAAACGGCCTCAAAAACGGCAGGCAGATTTCGAACCAAGGGCCCAATCTGAACGGGATCAAGCTCAAAAGCGTAGACGTTGCGGACAACATGCCGAAAACCACGATAACGATCCAGCCGGTCCCGAGTCGCGTCGCTGATCAATGCCGGCCGCAGCTGCGGCACCTCGGTCGCGGCTTTGCGGAGCAACTCTTGGTGCCAGGCCGCGCCCGTTGGCAGCGCCTCATCAATTTCAGACACGACCAGCTCAATGACCCGCTCCAAGCCGGTATAAAACGAATGCAGGTTCAAGGCCACGCCGTCGATGTAGCGGTTATCTCCTGATGCCTCGGATTGCTGCCAGATATCCTGGCAGCGACTCACGATACGCTCCAATTCTTGAAGCTCTTTGGTGATGCGAGCGCTCAATGCCCGGTAACCGGCCATTACAAATCAACCCCGTGGGACAAGGCCTCGGCGAGGAAAGGCTTGCACCGCTCAGCCTGGATCAGATCCACTTTGATCTCGCCGCCGACATCCAGTACCCGCGCGACCGCCTCGAAATAGTCTTCGGGTGGGATGCCCCAAACGCCGAGATCAACGTCGGACCAGGGATGAAACCGCTCCTCATCCACCAGAGAGCCCAACGCCACGACGCGTGTGGCATGGTACTTAGCCTTGAGCAACGCTGCGGCAGCACGCGCGACTTCCCAGGCTCTTTCGCGGCGAAGCCGTCGAGCCGCCTGGAAGCGCTGAGCGCGAGTACCAGCTGAATGAGAGAAAGCCGTTGCGTGGTCCACCAAAGTCAACCTCAGAAAGAGTATACATCAGAGCCCTGCGGCATGTTTCCGGCCAAAGGACACGGGGGCTGAATAGGGCAGCTCTTGCCAATCAAAGCTTGCTCTTCAGCCACTCGACCGCGCCGGGGGTGCGCCGCCAGTGGTTCAGGTAGCGGTGGGCATATTGGACGGCCTCATCCTCATCGCCAAAACCATAATGGGGCGGCAGATTGACGGGGATACGCCGCCGGCCGGTCACATAGGCCGGCACATGTGGATTCTGCTTCAGCGCCGCCGCCAGCCGGCGGTTGGCCGTCTTCCCGGCCCCGTGCTGCTGGAACTCCAATAAGGCCCAGGTATACAGCCACTCCGCCATGCCATCGTCGTACTGCTTCAGCAGGGCCTTAGCCTCGGCGGAGCGGTTCATCTCCAGCAGCAAATTCAGCAGTTCGTAACGAAGCCCCTGATTGTCGCCCGGATTCAGCTCCAGCAAGGCCTGATAGTGCTGACGGGCTTCGTCCGGGTGTTGGAGTGACCAGAGGGTGAGCGCCAGGCCGGCCCGCGCCCGCATATACGGACGGGTCTCCAGCAAACCCCAGAAGTGGCCGCGGTTCTCTTCGAAATAGGCGGCGCCCAGCGCGCGCTCGCCGGCCGCGACTCCCTGACGATAGAACTCGAGCGCTCGCGCCAGCGTGTCGGTTTCTTCCTCGGCCAGCAGCACATAGGCGTCGGCGCAATCCGGTGAGGTAGTCAGGGCTTTGTGCGCCAGGGCGAGCCGCTTGGCCGGGTTGCTCTCTTCCCAGGCTTTGTACATCAGCTTCTGCGCCTTGCGCAGCTTCGGATCGGCCGGCTCCGCGGCGCCTAACTCCGACTCCATCTGGGACAGGGTCCCCTCCAGCATCCGCCGGTCGATCACGGGCGCGTCGTCGGTTTCTTCATCATCTGGCGCCTCCCACTCGGCGTCCACCGGCCGGCGCTCGAACGCGATCCGGCCGGCCGGATACCGCACGGCCACGGGTTGCCGGCGGCCCGCGATTGTGACGGTAATGGTCAACTCCTGGTTCAGATAGTCGCCCTGCGAGTCGGGCTTGAGCGGCACCTGCGGGATGGCGCTCAGGGCTGCGATCAGATGCCGCAGTTCGGCGGCCGTGGGTCGGCGGACCGGCTCCGCGCCGGCCTGATAGACCATGGCCAGCGGATAGGCCTGCGGCTCGGCCACATCCCAGCCGTGTTCCTGCTGGGCCTCATAGTCCGCTATTGGCAGCTGGCCGACGTCGCCGAGAAACAACACGACGTGGCCTTCCGGCACCATCAACTGCTCAATCGGTTCGCCTTTTCCCAGAAACAGGCGCTCGAAGCTGGCCCAGGATTTGTAGAGTGCCAGGCCATACTCGACGCCGCCGTTGCCCATCACCGACGCGACCCACTCTGGCCCGCCGGCCGCCGGGAAGCGGACCGCGAAGGCCTGGCCGTTGTTTAGGCGCACCCACGGGGCCGCCCGATAGAACGCCGCCGCCGCCGCGAACAATTCGCCGGCGAGCTGGGGTGTCACGCCCTGGAGCGACAACAGACCCGGAAACTCCGGCCGGCCGTGCAGATGCTCTTCCAGCAGACGCACGACCGCTTCCAGTTCGGGCAGCGGCCGCACCTCCCAGGCGATCCCCACGCCGGCGAGTGTGTCCACCAGGCTCTCTGCCAGGGCCGGCTCGGCGAAAGCCACCTTGGCCGGCCGGCGCGGTTTGCCGGCGCCGGGCGCGGGCCTATTGATCGCGTCCGCCAGGACGCCTTCAATCTGCTCGACGGTGGGCGGCTCGGGGAACATTTCCTGGCCGAGCAGCAAATCCTGCTCCGGGTCCAGCACCAGCGCTAGGAACGGCCGGCTGGGCGGCGCGTCCTCGGGCGTGATCCAGACACGGAGCTGGGTGACGAGCAGCCCCCAGGTCTCGTTGGATTGGGGGCGTTCCGAAGGTTTCTGAGCTCGGCGTTTGGCAGGCATCACGTACTCCTGGATGAAGTTGATCCGCCGATACAAGGTCTAGGATATGGCCGGCCAGAAACGGCGGCGCGCGTTCTTGTGGGTTCTGGACAGAGTCGCATTATAGAGACCTTGGGTAAAGGGGCTGGTCTTCGCACCCACAGATAAGGTGCGCCAGGCCATGGTCGCTCGGTTATTTGGAGATGGAGCGCGGCATTCATCATACATACGGGTTTGGAATAACTGCCATGAGCCGCAACCCGTCCAGACGTTACAATCCTGTGTTGTGATAAAATATCTTTATAACGATATTTTACTATCGCAGTTTGTCTATGAACATCCCCTTGCCATCGAACGTCCCTGATGCAATTCTGGCGGCTGCCCTCCACGAGACCGCTGAAAAAAACCGGGTGCTGGAACGTCGGGTGGTATTGATGGCGTTGCTCTGGGATCAGGGTTGGCAGACCCAAGTTGGCCTAATGGCCCGGACGCGGCTGCGCCTGGGGCGGGGTTGCTTTGGCCGGCGGCCTGACCTGGCTTTCCGGCGCGATATGCAGGCCGTCAAGAAAATCCTGAACCGAGCTGGCCAGACGCTCAAATACAGCCGGCGCTCAGAACAACCCGGCTACTACATCGCCGGCCGGCCGGCCGTGTCAGTGGAGCAGGCCCGCGCTATCGAGGGGGCGGCGGGCGAACTGGACCCGCGGCAAATCGCGGCCTGGGCGCGCCTGACGCCGGCCGCGCGCCTGCGGCTCGCGGACACTCTGTCCCAAGACGTCTTGGCGCTCGCCATCCAAGCGCAGCGGCGGCAACGGCCGGAACAATCTCCAGCTGAAGCCCAACGGGAGGTGCTCCATCGCTACTATCAAACCGCCTTCGCCTGAGCCCAAATCGATCCTGGAGTTTGCCCGCCTGGTCATCGACGCTCTGGAGGCGGCGCGGGTGCCGTATCTCCTGGGCGGGTCGTTGGCCGCCGCCGTGTGGGGCGAGCCGCGCTCGACGCTTGATGTGGATTTCGTCATCTCTCTGGAGCTCAAGCGGATCACGGCGCTATCCAAGGAGTTGGAAAAGCGCGCGGTCCTGATCCCGGCGGACATCATGCTGAGCCAGCTGGAGGAAAGCCGCGGCGACTTGGCCATCGTTGGCTACCATCTCTCCGCCGGCTTCAAGGCTGAGCTGTTCCCTTTGCGGGCCGGCGACGAACTGCGCGCTTCAGCGCTGGCCCGCCGCATCCGTGTTGAACTGGAACCGCCCCTCGGCGCAATTTACGTTCATGCGCCGGAAGACCTCATCCTCTACAAGCTCCAGTATTTTGATCTGAGCGCTCAGACCAAACACACCCGCGATATTGTGAGCATCCTGTTGTCGCGCGGATCAATGCTGGACTATTCCTACCTCCTGAACTGGATTGGACAATTGGGTTTAACCGCTTCCTGGCAGCACATGACGGGTGAGGCCCGCCGGCTGGGCGCTGCCATCCCGCCCGAAAGTTGACGGGATCTACGGCAGAAGGCCGGCCGCTTGGAAACCCATTGACGTTCTCCGGGTTCAGGGAATAGTTGACGCGAAGGGCCGGAAAAAGCCCTGATTTTCAACAGCTACAGTTCTTCAGGTTCCTTGGAGAATGTGTTCGCCGGGCTCACCCTGGAAGGGGTACCCGGAGGGCAGAAGTGCGCGGGTTAGGGTTACAGCTCATAACCCGGGGATCGTTGGTTCGAATCCCGCCCCCGTCATGAATGTTGCCCAAATATATCCTTTGTTACGGGATCCATTTTGCGGCGCATCAGATCGGATCTGCATCGTGCAAAACCCCTAAAACGGGCATCTTCGTGGGCGCTTAGGCACGACCGCCGACCGCGAAGCATAGCGCCCGATGGACTGCGGTGGTTTGAGATTAGGCGCACTCGCTGGCAGTTGGAGCAATCAGTCGTTGAGCGCGGGCGAAATTGGGCCTGGGTCATCGGCAATGGCTAAAGGTTTTCTCACAAGGGCTCGGTGCCGGCGTTCAGGATGGACAGATACTGGCTGTAAACGAAAACCCGATTACGCCGTTGGCCGGTCAACTCGCGGACCAGGCCCAGTTCTAAGAGGGTGTTCATACCCTTCGCCGCAGTCGGGAAAGAGATGCCGGCGCGACGGGCCGCGGCGTCAAGCGTCGTCACCGGCCGTTCGCGCAGGGCGTTGAAGACGCGCAAAGCGCTCGGGGCGCCCCGATGTAAGGCATGGACGCGGTCCGCATCTTCCTTGAACAGCGCGACCAGGCGTTGAGCGGTTTGCACCGCGCCGGCGGCTGTGCTCGCCACCCCCTCCAGGAAGAAATCTAACCAGGCCTCCCAATCACCGTCCGTGCGCACCAGATCCAGCAGCCGGTAATACTCAGCGCGGTGCTGTTTGAAATACAGACTCAGGTAGAGCAGTGGCTGAGAGAGCATCCCGCTGTGGTGCAATAAGAGCGCGATCAACAGCCGGCCGATCCGCCCGTTGCCGTCCAGGAACGGATGGATGGTTTCGAATTGAACATGCAGCAGCGCGGCCTTGATGAGCGCGGGATACGGCACAGCGTCATCGTGAACGAAACGCTCTAGGCCAGCCATGCACTCTTCGACTTGATCCGGCGGGGGCGGGACGAACTGGGCATTGCCGGGGCGGGTGCCCCCGATCCAATTTTGCGTGCGGCGAAATTCGCCCGGTGTTTTCTGGCTGCCGCGGCCGCTGGCCAGGAGTTTGCTGTGGATCTCGCGGATCAAACGATTGGAAAAGGGCAACTCGGTGCGCAGCAAGGCCATGCCGTGCTCGAGCGCGGCGACGTAGTTGGAAACCTCAGTCACGTCATCGAA